>NZ_JAEQDD010000121.1:0-14472 GCF_020737885.1 Microcoleus sp. PH2017_34_RAT_O_A
TGGATTTAAAGGCTAGTTCATCAATTTCAACAAAACGATTCTCGGTGGATTTAATGATGTGCCTCTCTGCTAGTTGCATTCAGACTCTCCATTTTTTGATGCTCGCAATAATTCTCTCAGTTGACCATTTTGACTATATGATACTACTATTGCTTACTACTGCTTACAAACTTAATAAAGTTTTATAATACTGTTTTTTAAGAAAAAGTCTTTCCCTTTAAAAAAATATTCAAAAATGTCGAAAATCCATATTCGATTGTAGGCCCAGAGCGATCGCCCGCGTGCAAACAGCAGAATATTTCCTTGCTGCGACCCCCTCTTGAGATAAACTGATCTGAACAGTTAAGCTTTTGTGCAAGAAACCCTCTTCGGGCGATCGGCATTGTCCAACTTCCACAAATCATCAGAAATTGTGGGTGCAACCCCCGTTCCTTCGGCAAGCTCAGGGCAAGCCTTACAGGACGGCTTTATATGTGGGAAGTGTGTTAAAATAGACACACACACGTTGACCTCTAAAGTAAGGTGAAACTCCTAGCAATTGGACGTTGTAGTTAAAAGACGTTTAACCGAAATGGTTAAACTGGTATCCAATGATACCCTACCTCTAGCCTTTGCAAGTAAAGACTCTGGGGCGAGTGAATCACTCACAACAAATCAAAGTAGCCTCAATGCTAGAAATAGCGGAGAGAATAGTGGGAATTGGCACCCCCTGTCGCGCTGCGGTAGAGTTCGACTAAGCGGCTCTACGAGTAGCGGTTCGAGCAATGTCCAACGGTGGATATCTCCTTCTAAAGAATCTCAGTGCGTTTACGCGCCTTGAGTGTCAACTGTTCGAGTCAGCCTTCTCACCAAATTCAAAGTAGCGCATATGACACAACAGCATCCGCCAGCTCCTCGTCCGCCCGTACCCGGAGCTCCCCCACCGCCCGGGCTGCCCCGCCCTCCAGCTCCAGGCATTCCCAGAGCAGCAGGAATGCCACCAGCACCGCCACCAGCACCAGCACCCCCACCACCCGCCGCCACACAGCCACCGGCACCCGCGCCCCAATCCTTCGCCACACCTAAAAATTCCAGCAACAGCAAAATTCCGACTTTGAAAGAGTTGGTAATGCGAGCCAAAGAAGAAGGAGTATCCGATCTTCACCTCGGAGTCAACGAATTCCCGCGCTTCCGAAACCGGGGCGAGATAGCCGACATCGGCTATCCACCGTCGGATTTAGATACGTTTTTTGGCTGGCTGCGCGAGTGCATGAGCGATGAAGAAATTGAAATTTTCCAAAAAACCCTAGACTTTGACGGCGCTTTCGATTTCGGCTTCGTCCGCATTCGGATCAGTTGCATGGACTCCTTGGCCGGCCCGGCGATGGTGCTGCGGCTAATTCCTGCCAAAATATTGACAATGGAGGAATTGAACCTGCCGCAAGTCTTTAAGAAAATATGTGGCTACCACAAAGGGCTGATTTTGGTGACGGGCCCCACAGGTTCTGGCAAATCGACCACCTTGGCCGCCATGATCGACTACATCAACAAAAATAAAGCCTACAACATCATCACGATCGAAGACCCGGTAGAATTCGTACACGAAAGCAAAAAATCCTTGATCAAGCACCGGGAAGTCGGCAGACACACCCTCAAGTTTATGAGCGCTCTCAAAGGCGCTCTGCGGCAAGACCCGGATATGCTGCTAGTAGGAGAAATTCGGGACAGAGAAACGGTGGAAATCGCCCTCAAAGCCTCTCAGACAGGTCACTTAGTTGCAGGAACCCTGCACACCAACAGTGCAGTTAAAACCCTGAACCGGATTCTGGATATGTTCGGGGCGGAAGAACAGGAGGCCATACGGGTTTCAATTTCCGAATCCCTAGTGGCGATTATTGCTCAACTGCTGTGCAAAACCACAGACGGCAAGCGGGCTGCTTTCCACGACGTTATGATCAATACCGACGTGGTTAAGGAATACATTCTGAAGGGGCAGAATGAGGAAATCAATCAAATCATGATCAAAGATACTTATGAAGGCATGACGACGATGAATAAGTCGCTCTACGGCCTTTATCAAGAAGGTAGAATTACTGAAGAACTGGCTGTAGAAAACTCACCGTTCCCGAACGAAATGGCCCAGATGCTCCGAGGTCGAGTCTAAAGGTCGAGTGTTAAGTGTTAACAGTTAACTGTTATTAATTAATAGTTAACTGTTATTACAAAAGATTGCAAAAATCGCTCTCAAGTCTTGAAATGATCTGCGTTGATCTGCGTTGCATCTGCGGTTTATAGCCTTTCGAGCGAAAGATGAGGTATGCCGAGGTATGCTGCAACCGTTACAGTGTCAAGCTTTTCCTGGCAAAATTGGTCCGCGAACCTTTTAGAGAAAGGCTATATCTATCAATCAAAGATTTATGCAATGCAAGTCTATTGGTACTTCATTGACACTCTCAGGGAGTCAACGCCACTGAGATTCTACTGACAGAATTAGACAAGCGTGTATTACCTAAATCTAATCTCGTTACGGCCGTCAAACGCCGTCTACCTAGTCACCAATCGTCAAGCGATAGTTACTAGCTAATGATTGTTATTTCCAATGCTTTCAGAATCCATCGCTAAGCCAAGACACGGTACGCTCAACATCCTGCCATCCCACCGCTCTTTTTGTGTTACCTCTCACTCTTGTGTACTAAGTTGCAGGGATTTCTCCGATACTAGGATGTTTCAACACGTAGATGTTTTTGTTCTTACTCACAATTCAAATTATACCACATTTTCAAGAACACGGGGACTGAAGTCCCTCGCGTCGCTTTCCTCTCAGGTCTAAAGACGCGCTCGTTTCCCGCATCCCGTATTATTTTTATGAAAGTCGATCGCCCGATTTTACCAGAATTTTTTAAAGGCATTGCACTGTTTACACCAGGGGGAGACTTAATCTATTCTATAGACTCCCGCAAGCAAACTCAGTGGCACTTGCAGTTGTGCGTTGCTCTCCAGGAGATACTCGGTTTGTCGGAACCGCCGCATTTTCTGATACCTTGCTACACGGCAACAGTTGACTGCTGGCGCGATCGCACCGATCGACAGTTGCGGGTGGCAGCCGAGGCATACCCCCCGGTGCTGCGACATCAAACGCTGCTAAATGCCATTTTTGGCACGGGCGACTTGGTTTGGGAAGCCCGCAGCGACGAAATCTGCGAACCAATGGCGATCGCCACTTATCACGAACAATTCCCCGAACTTTGGGAAAATCACGACTTAGTTGTACGATATCCGATCGACGTTGGGCGATCGGACTCTCACAATTCTGCGATCGCGCCTCCCTCCCACTTTCGGCAATCTCCGCTGTTCCCGCGAACCAAACCAACAGGACTCACCCCACCGCCACCAACCCAAGGGTACGTTTTGCGGCTGTTTGTTTCCGGGAGCAACCCCAGCACCGAACGCACCCTCAAAACTTTATACCAATTCCTAGGGCAATGTCTCGATCGCCCCTACACTTTGAAAGTAATCGATGTGTTAAAACATCCCGAACAAGCAGAAGCAGATCAGATTTCAGCAACTCCCACTTTAATTAAAATCTGGCCGAAACCCGTGCGGCGAATAGTCGGCGAATTGAACGATGCCCAAAAAATAGTCAGATTGTTGAGCAATTCAGAATTTTAGATTTGTGCGATTATTGAATACTGGCGATCGCCGGTTGACTCACCATCGAATTAACAAGATCCAGCAACTGCTGTTGAGACACTGCACTCGCCGATACCGCTACGGCATATCTGAGTCCTTCCTGTTCCCAAGAAATAGTTCTGCCACCACCTTTTGCTAAATAGTAGCCACGAATTCCACCACTCAAATTAACTGGCGAAATATCCTTATCTTGCCCAGGCCAATTTTTAGAATTAGCGGGTGAAACCACAGCGAATACTCCGACAGTGCAAGACGAAGCATTAGCAGATTTAGCGCAGTCTGGCTTAATTCCGATATTAACTTTAAATACTTTACCATCGGACTCAATGAAAGGATAAAGCTGTATCGGAGTAGCGGGGATAGAGGCAGGCAGTCGCATTTTCAAGCCTTTCGGCAATTGGCGGCGAATGTCGTCAATCAGCGGCCTAAAAACAGAGGCTGGTTGGGCGATCGCAGATTCCACTGCCAACAAACCGCTTCCTAAAACTGTCAGACCAACTAAACCAGTGAACAGAGCTTTCAACTTCATCGATAGATTCCCTGAAAATAACCGTTTAATAATACAGCCACAAACTCTCGACTCCGCCTCACCCAATCGGATGAGTTATTATCCCCCAATGGTATGACTATCACTTTTCTCAGTAACATGAGGTACATTCGATCGTGGGTAATTGGTAATTAGTCATTAGCCATCGATCGCCTGTGCTTTACTTAAAAATATCTATAATAGTAAGAGCAAATAAATCAGAAAATCATGTCAAATTATATTCACAATTTAATCAACAATAATTTCCATCATCCAGATTTCGGGAAATTACTTTATCATCGCGACATTCACAACCCCAATATCTTGCATTACTCAGTACAACTCAACGATTGGGAATCTATCGCATGGGAACCAATTCATAGCAATCGCCAAAAAGATACGGCAAGATTAGCAATTTGGCAAATTGATTGGGATAGATTTCAAACTGCCAAATGGATATTATATCGCAATACGGTTGACTTAGGAAGAATCTGACTTGCAAAAAATGTCTGTATTGCCAGGAAAATCGTCAGATTAAATTCCTAAAAAGCGTTAAGTAAACGGTATTGTATTATATCGGAAAAAGGAACTCATCAACCAAGCATTGCATATTTCTGTAGCAGAGTTTCACGAACGCTGGCAATATGAACTCTATCGATTCAATTGCGAACATTGGGCAAGACTTTTCAGTTGACAGTTGAGGGCGACCTCTACCTGGAAGGAAGAGGATTGGAGTAATGAATCGTCTTTTTAAAATTTCTCCTGAGCGGGCTTGGGGCTTTTAACCAATTCTTTCTGATAACAACAGGGGATGCGAGAAGCCCATCCCTCTCCTAACTAAATTTAGCTTTTTAAGAATTACAGGCGTTGAGTATTAACTGTTTAAAACCTCGCTGTCAACTGCTTTCCTGCCAACTGCTAACTCTCAATTGTTTAAGCAGTATACTCCAATTAATCAGAAAGATATTTGGTTAAGCGATCGGCAATTTGGCTGCTACCGCCCGATCGCCCCATTCTTTCTAAGCCATTTTTTACGCAAGTCTCTAAATATTTTTTGTCTTGCAAAGTGCGATCGACTGAAGCGGCAGCTTCTTTGATAATCTCAGGATTTGCTGGTTCTTTGCCAATAACTTGCACTGAATCACCTAAAAGCCGATTTTGAGCCTCGGCAAACCGATAGGTAAATGACGGGCCGTTACCGGGGATGGTAATTACTGGTTTTCCTAAGCCTACGGCTTGTTCGATCGCAGTTCCGGTCATCCCAATTACTAAATTAGACTGCTGCAAAATGTCGGCGAAAGCATCTGAGTAGCAAATTACTTCAACTGTTGCTGCTTTTTCGCTACCATGCTGTTTGATTTCTTGACAAACTAACTTTCCTTCTCGGTGCAGCCATCCGGAGCGCGCTGCAATATTATCTAATTCCAGCATTAAACTTGGAACTAAGGCTGCTCGAAACTGCACTGGTAAGGTAGAGTTGGCGGCAATTTCTTTGACCAATTTTAGCAGCAAAACTAGGTTGTCGTTGGCTTCGGGGAGCCGCGAACCGGGCAGAAGGGCGATCGTCCGAACTCCGGGCTTTAACTGCAAATCTTTGCCTATAGCATTGAGGTTGTCCATGACAGGATTGCCGACAAATATGGCTTTCTCGAAACCCTGTTGGTTTAAGTCCGCAGCAGTCAAAGCATCCCTAGTGAAAATAGCCAGACATTGCTCGGACGAAAGCAAATAATTCAAGAGGAAACCCAAATCGGCTAGCCCTTCATAATAAGTAGAATGAGCCGACAGAAAAATTATATACGGGCGGCCTGTGGCATGGGCGAACCCCGCCGCGACAATATCCCCAGTCGTTACCACCAAATCGCATTGCTGCGAATGCGCCGAAGCAGCTTTCACTTGCTGCAAAGTCAAACGAATTAGCCCCGCCCTCAAATCTTTGAGGAAAAATAGGGGATTCATGTAAAAAACTCCCCCAGATGGCATGGGACTGGTGGGCCCGATAATTGGTACTGTCGATCGACTGTAAGCAGCCCCGTCACCGACAATGGGCATCGCTGAAACCTGAATATCTGGCGCAGATGCTCTCAAAGCATTGACAATTTGACAGTTAATCGCATCTTCCCCGTGGCCGTTGCTGAGGAAAAGTATCTCCTTGGATTTCATAAAATCAGAATTTAGTGACGAGATTATTTTAAACACAGCCGCGCGATCGTTACCCACAGGTCGGCGAACTTTTTGTTAGTCTAATTTAAATACATTGTGGAAGTGAAACAGCGTGAATATTGAAATTGGGCGGGGCAAAAGCGCTCGCAGAGCTTACGGCATAGATGAAATCGCGCTCGTACCGGGACAGCGTACCCTCGATCCGAGTTTGGCAGATACTAAGTGGCAGATTGGCGGGATCGATCGAGAAATCCCGATCATCGCCAGCGCCATGGACGGAGTAGTCGATGTCCGCATGGCTATTTTGCTGTCGGAATTGGGAGCAATGGGCGTGCTCAACCTAGAAGGAATTCAAACCCGCTATGCCGACCCCCAACCCATTTTAGAGCGCATCGCTTCTGTTGGGAACCACGAATTTGTGTCCCTGATGCAGCAACTCTATGCCGAACCCATCAAGCCAGAATTAATCGATCTCAGAATTAAAGAAATTAAAGCTGGAGGAGGGATTGCCGCCGTCAGCGGTACACCGGCCGCTGCGAGCAAATACGGCTTAACAGTTGCCGCAGCGGGAGCCGATATATTTTTTGTGCAGGCTACTGTAGTCTCGACTGCTTTTCTTTCCCCAGAGTCGATCGCATCTTTGGACTTGACCCAATTCTGTCAAGAGATGCCAATACCCGTAATTTTGGGCAACTGCGTCACCTACGAAGTCGCCCTGAATTTAATGAAAACTGGCGCCGCAGGCATTCTCGTGGGCATAGGGCCGGGGGCTGCTTGCACATCTAGGGGGGTATTGGGTGTCGGCGTTCCCCAAGCGACAGCGGTAGCAGACTGCGCCGCCGCCCGGGACGACTACTATCGCGAAACTGGCAAATACGTGTCGGTGATTGCTGACGGCGGTTTAATTACCGGGGGCGATATCTGCAAGTGCATTGCCTGCGGCGCCGATGGAGTAATGATTGGTTCGCCCTTTGCTAGGGCCGCCGAAGCTCCGGGCCGGGGCTTTCACTGGGGGATGGCGACTCCCAGCCCGGTTTTGCCGCGAGGCACTCGGATTCGCGTGGGGACTACTGGGACTGTGGAGCAAATTTTGCGGGGCCCAGCCCTGCTCGATGACGGTACGCACAACTTGCTCGGAGCTCTGAAAAC
Organism: Microcoleus sp. PH2017_34_RAT_O_A; assembly: GCF_020737885.1. Taxonomy (NCBI): domain Bacteria; kingdom Bacillati; phylum Cyanobacteriota; class Cyanophyceae; order Oscillatoriales; family Microcoleaceae; genus Microcoleus; species Microcoleus sp. PH2017_34_RAT_O_A. Next base: position 7,508 of record NZ_JAEQDD010000121.1, read on the forward strand.
TAGCATGGGCACTCTGGGCGCTAAGGATATTAAGGAGATGCAGCAAGTGGAAGTGGTGATTGCTCCTTCTCTGCTGACTGAGGGTAAAGTTTATCAAAAAGCTCAGCAGTTGGGCATGGGCAAGTAGATTTACCGATCGAATACCAGGATACCTTGACAAAATTTGTGCGATCGTCTCGAAATTTACAGAATGTTGTGGAATTATCGAGAAGGAGGTGTCACAATATAAGAAGCGGAGACGCATGTTTCCGTTCACTCCTCACACCACACTCCGCCCGGACTACTGTTCGGGCGGTTCCTTTTTGACCCCAAGCGCTCCCCTTTACTCAGTAGGTACGGGGTTAAGGCTGTTCGATCCGGAGAGTGGGGGAGGGAGAGAGGGGGAAAGGGGGAGAGGGGGAGAGGGGGAGGGGGAGTTACAGAGAATTTTTTGCGGCCGAATGCCTTTTTATAACTTCCATTTCTCGAATTCCTTCTGAAGCCTTCTCTTAAAGTCGTCGCTCCCTACCCAAAAACGGATACCAGCCCCGGGCGCCAGGAGTGGAGAACTCAAAATATTCGATCGAAGTTCACGCTCCCAGATTCAATGCTGCAAGTAAATCTAAAATCTAAAATCTAAAATCGTAAAATCGACTGACGCAAGTGGTGACACTTTTTGCTAAACTTGTTATCCGAGAAATAGTATTTACAAGGATGGCTAGGGATGTCAGCAGCCGCGCAAGTAACCGACTCTACCTTTAAGCAGGAAGTGCTCGATAGCGAAGTTCCAGTTCTAGTGGATTTTTGGGCTCCCTGGTGCGGGCCCTGTCGGATGGTGGCGCCCGTCGTAGACGAAATTGCCCAGCAATATGAAGGGCAGGTGAAGGTAGTAAAAGTTAATACCGACGAGAATCCTAATGTGGCAAGCCAATACGGTATCCGCAGCATTCCGACGCTGATGATATTTAAGGGCGGTCAGCGGGTTGATATGGTGGTTGGGGCAGTTCCGAAAACTACTCTGGCCAACACTCTGGAAAAGTACATTTAACCAAACTGCCAGAGGTTTCGGGCTGTTTTTTTGGGCCGCGAAAGCTAACTATCTTCAAAACCGGGGTAAAGCTACTGGAAAAGTTATTAGTTGCTAGCAGCGCTATTTGCTGGTGGCTATTAGCTTCTAAATTTGGCTTGCCCCTTAATTTTTTCTACCAACAAATTGTTACCGTTTCGGAAAAATTCATGATTCCTTCTGGTCAAGGTTTTGAGTCCCTCCAAGCTGATGCGATCGACTTAATCGATCGCCTGCCAATGTTAAAGCACTCTGAGTGGATCGAACGATCGCTCTCGACGATCGTGCAAATGGCTGGAGAGGAACTCGATCGCCTCGATTGGAAGATTATGGCGGCGTCCCTGCGAGATATGGAGAGAGCTTTTTCCATGTTTTATCCTTACCGCCACGTTCGCAAAATTGTGATTTTTGGTTCGGCGAGGGTGTCGCCGACATCGGCGGAATATTTGCTAGCCAGAGAGTTTGCACGGGCGATCGCCCAGCAGGGATTTATGGTGATTACTGGTGGCGGTGGGGGGATTATGCAGGCAGGGAATGAGGGGGCGACTGCGGAACGTTCTTTTGGGCTGAACATTCAGTTACCTTTCGAGCAGAGTTCTAATCCTGTCATTGCGGGCGACTCCAAGTTGCTCAATTTTAAATATTTTTTCACCCGCAAGTTATTCTTTCTCCGGGAAAGCGATGCTTTGGCTTTGTTTCCAGGCGGTTTCGGCACTCTGGATGAGGCTTTTGAGTGTCTGACTTTGACTCAAACTGGCAAGTTTGGGCCGGCCCCTTTGGTTTTGCTCGATCGACCCGGAGGCGATTATTGGCACGATTGGAATTATTTTGTACAAAAACAATTGCGGGGTCGGGGTTTGATTTCAGCGGACGATCGCAGCCTGTACACGATTACAGACGATATAAATGTCGCTTGTGAGGCGATCGCGAGTTTTTATCTGGTTTATCATTCCTGCCGTTACGTGGACGGAAAACTGGTAATTCGCTTGAAGTCTCAACTTTCTGACGAGAATGTCGATCGGCTAAATACTAATTTTAGCGATATTTTGGTAGACGGTAAAATTGAAAAAAGTCAAGCTCTGCCCGCCGAAGCCACAGATGAAACCTTCGCTTTACCGCGCCTAGTTTTGCATTTCAACCAGCGGGATGCGGGGCGGCTTTATCAGCTAATTGCTGCTATTAATCAAATGGGAGCGACATCGCCGGCGGCGGCGCATCCAGAACAAAAGTAGTTATAACAGTTGACAGTTGACAGTTGACAGTTATGGTACCCGAATCAAACCGTCGATCGATCGCGGGTGCATCTGATTTTTGCAAATATATTCGTAGGGGCGAAGCATTTCGGCAGTCAATCTCTGGTTCTGGTTCATAAATTATGTGCCGAAATGCTTCGCCCTTGCCAAATTAAGATGCACCCTCGATCGCGGGGTAGCTTGCGTCAGTCAGATGGGGTAGAAGTCCTAAGAAAGTAAAAAATTAAGGGCAAAAGGTATGGCTTACAGCGATTTTAGTTTGGCAAGTGTCAAAAAATCTTTAAATTTAACGATTTCGCCCAGACAAGATTTGTTTTCGGCCGTACCTGATTTACAATGCAGCAATTATTTAACAGAAACTTTAGCTTATAATGTTCCTTTTGCTCTGGCGAGCAATACGGAAAAATCGCGCTCAGAAATGATTATTGCGCCGATTTTGCTGGAACTTACCTCGAACAGCAAGAAGGCTCACACTGTACCTGTACGTTTGTCAGTGTCGAGATGAATTGCGCGTGAGTTGAGGAGTGTAGTCTGACCACATTTGAGCGCAGCGAAAACCGGGAAGACTACGACGACGAAACGAGCAAAATATTCTGTTTTTGGTGAAACAATCATCAAAAATGTGTTACTATGAATATGTAAACACGGTAAGGTCGATACCATGTATAGAGCAGTTAAGATGAGAATTTATCCTACAGGCAAGCAAGAATCATATCTAGCTCAATGTTTTGGCAATACTAGATGGTTGTGGAATCATATGCTTAATGCAACAACCACCGCGTACAAAGAAACAGGCAAGGGGCTTTCTAAAGCAGCTATGGATAAGTTGCTTCCGGGACTAAAAAAAGAATTTGAATGGTTGGGACTAGCTTATAGCCAAGTTTTACAACGAGTAACATTCAATCTTTCAAGTGCGTTTGTCAATTTCTTTGAGGGTCGTGCTAAATTCCCTAACTTTAAATCTAAACATGGTAAGCAATCAATTCAATATCCCCAAAATATCCAACTGATGCCAGAGGATTCTGTTATTAAGTTTCCCGGTAATCTGGGGTTAATGAAAACTGTGTTTCACAAACAACTACCTGATGCTAAATTCACGACTGTAACAATATCGAGAAATGCAGACGGCAGGTACTACGCATCTATTCTTTTTAACCAAAATGACAATCCGGTAGTTGCAATTAGGGAAGCTATCGGCGTTGACTTAGGATTGAAGCACTTTGCTATAACTTCCGAAGGCTCAAAATATGACCTACCTAAAAAGCAATTAGCCAAACTAGAAAATAATAAAAAATGCAAACAGAAAAAATTAGCTAAAAAGACAGATAAAACTTCTAATAAACGTCGTAAAGCTAGACGAATATTAGCCAAAGTTTCTAGCAAAATAGCTAGAATTCGTGAAGACTTTCTACACAAGCTATCTCGCAAAATAGCCTACGAAAACCAAGTTATTTGTGTAGAAGATTTGGCAGTTAAGAACATGGTAAAAAATCCCAACTTGGCAAAATCGATATCAGACCAAGGATGGGGGATGTTTCAAACCATGCTCAAGTACAAAGCTGAGAAATTTGGTCATACCTACCAAGAAATAGGACGTTTTTTCCCATCTTCTCAACTTTGTAGCGAGACTCTACTACCAATCCCGATGCTACAGAAAGGCTATGATTCATTGGGCGTAAGGTTTGTAGATTGTCCTCACTGCCAGAAACAGCATGATAGAGATATTAATGCTGCAATCAATATTAAAAATGAAGGTTTGCGACTTTTGGAGTTAGGAACTAGCTCTTCTGCCCTTGGAGGGGATGTAAGACCAAAGTTATCAGGACGTAAAAAAGCCATGAAGACCGAGGCAATCCCCAATGAATTGGGAAGCCTACACCCTATCTGTGCTCAGATGGGTGTTGGGTAGTTCACCAGACTGTTTCCCGATCGCATTAGTTTGTTTTCGGGTGTCGATTTTACGGTTGATAGCGACTTGGGATTAAACGGGAGTTGCGATTTTCTGATTAGCCGATCGGTAGAACTTTTGATTCTAAGCGCACCTGCGATTTTAATCGTTGAGGCAAAAAAGGAAAATATTAATGCTGGGTTGGGTCAGTGCGTGGCCGAAATGTATGCAGCGCAACTGTTTAATGAGCGCGAGGGAAATCAGGTATCAAAGATTTATGGAGTGGTGACAACGGGAGAAATTTGGAAGTTTTTGATACTGGAAGGGCAATCAGTTAAAATAGATTTATTAGAGTATTTTTTGAATGAAGTTGATAAAATTTTGGGGATTTTGGCGATCGGCATTCAAAACAGTTGAGAGTTGACCACAATCAAAAGGGTTTGTAGTGAGGACTTTAGTCCTTAGGAATCAAGGACTAAAGTCCTCACTACAAACCAGATCGCGGGTAATTGACCAGACATGACATAAGCAGTAAAAACCAATCTAAAATGTAAAATCTAAAATCTAAAATCCCCTGACTCAAAATGCTAGACATCCTGCTCATTGCAACTTTAGGATTTCTCGGCAGTTTCGGACACTGCGCCGGAATGTGCGGCCCGCTGACAGTGGCTTTTTCCCTGTCAAGTACCGACAAAGATAAATTAGCTTCCTTCCGCTTTCACCTGCTATTAAATGTGGGAAGAATTGTGGCTTATGCTTTAGTTGGCGCTGCAATTGGCGGAGTGGGTTCGGTATTGATTGCAGGCGGGCAAATGGCAGGTATCGGTAGCGGGTGGCGGCGGGCGATCGCCATTATCACCGGTACAATGCTAATTTGGTTTGGATTGGTACAAATTAAACCAGATTTGCTGCCGCGTTTGCCATTGCTGCATCCAGTGAAGCACGATCGCATCAGCAGTGCAATGACCAAGATTTCAACTCAAAACAACTGGTGGATACCATTGGCTTTGGGTTTGCTTTGGGGTTTAATTCCCTGCGGTTTCCTGTATGCAGCGCAAATCAAAGCAGCGGAAACCGGAAACCCAATTTTGGGTGCGGCAACGATGTTTGCTTTTGGAGCGGGTACCTTGCCAACTATGCTGGGAGTGGGATTTTTTGCTGGCAGATTCAGCGCCCACAAACGCAGCAAACTGTTTCGCGCAGGTGGTTGGGTGACACTGGCGATCGGCATCATTACTCTGTTGCGAACCGATGAAATGGTCGATCTGACAGGCCACGCAGCCCTAATATGCTTGATGCTAGCACTGATTGCGCGTCCGCTCAGCAAGTTTTTGCCGCCACTGTTGCGCTACCGTCGGGCTTTGGGTGTCGGAGGGTTTGCGATCGCCCTTGCCCACACGTTTCATATGCTAGATCATACGCTGCAATGGAATTTTGACGCTGTATCTTTTATGCTGCCGCAGCATCAATTAGGGATGGCATTGGGAATGCTGGGACTGCTGTTGATGATACCCGCAGCGGTGACAAGTTGCGATCGGCTTCAAAATTATTTAGGGAAGCGGTGGCGGCAAATTCATTTGCTAACAGTACCCGCTTTTTTGCTGTGCGCCCTTCACGCAGCCCTCATCGGCTCCCACTATCTCGGCGGTTTTGAATGGAAGTTGTACGATCGACTGGTGACAGCCGTCTTAGCCGCGGTTGCGGTGTTAGTTTTGTTAGTGCGATCGCGCTTATTTTGGTCAATTTTATCACTGGATAATTTCTATGTTGCACCTGTCAAAGAAAAGTAAAAGTTTAGGATTGTTAGTCTTCTTGGGATTGCTAGTACAAGCCGGAATATTTCCCATACCGCAGCTAAACACAACTGCGATCGCCCACGAAGTCGAAATCTCGGGAGATGTCGCCGCTACCTTTCACCTCGAACCAAACCACAATCCCCGCGCCGGAGAAACTGCAAAAGTGTGGTTTGCACTGACTCGCAGGGGCGGTCAAATTATCCCCTTAGAGCAGTGCAACTGCCAGCTAGCGGTTTATCCAAAAAATCACAAACAGGGGGATAAACCGCTGATTGAACCGCCTTTAAAAGCCGTATCTGTCGAGCGCTACCAAGGCATTCCCGGAGCAGAAATTGTATTTCCCAAGGCAGGAATCTACGAGTTAAAACTCAGCGGAAAACCCAAAGCCGCAGCTAAATTTAAACCCTTTCAACTCAGTTATACAGTCACAGTTAGATAATATAATATTCCCCTCAACAAACATCAATATTGTAGGGGCGGGTTCACCGAAATAACCGCCCAAAACAAACAATCTCAAAAACCCGCCCACCCAACTCAGTCATACAGTCACCGTTCGCTAATATCCTATCCCCTAAAAAACATCAATATTGTAGATACTGTCTTGATCTGTCAAGGGGTAGCAAGTAAATAAGTTGGATCGAAAGGCTTTTGGGACTTTAAAATACCAAAAGCCAAATGCACCAACTTCCTCATCAGAGCGCCAATCACCTGCATTTTGACCTTTCCACGACCCAATAATCGCTCAGTCATAGCTTTGAGTAAGGGATTACAACGCATCGCCACCACAGCAGGCATATACAAAGCCTTTCGCAGTCGGACATTTCCGGTACAAGATAAACGAGTTTTGCCATGTACAGAAGTTCCTGAGCTACGCTCACAGGGAGTTAGGGAGCACCACAGAATGATTGATCCTATAATGACCCAAAGATAATTTCAGTGTGCAGCGTATCTTATGTCTCTAAAATCTATCATGAAACTGACCG
>NZ_JAEQDD010000122.1:0-20825 GCF_020737885.1 Microcoleus sp. PH2017_34_RAT_O_A
AAAAAGCCTCAAATGATTGCAGAGCAATTATTTGAGGTTTTGAGAATTCTGAATTCTTTTGAAATTAAATCCGATCGAATATCTGCGGAATGTGGGTTAGAGGTAAAATGGGGCGTTCACTCCGCCGGAGATTGCAGGACTCAGTGGGCGGTAAATGCGGCAGCAACTACGCTTTCTATTCTGGTAAAAGGGCGGTTTCGCTTGCAATTTCCTTCGCAAGAAATCTTGCTGTGTTGTGAAGGAGATTATGCTCTCTGGCTGCCGGGAGTGCCTCATTATTGGTCGGCCGAGGAGGATTCGGTTATCGTGACTGTGCGGTGGCCTTCGGTGTCGGGAGATAGTTCTGCGATTAAGAATTAACTTGAACTTCGGGAACTAAAACGCGACCATTATAACCCGCGCGGTGGTAACGATCGATCGCCTCTGATGCAATAACATCGGCTTTCCCACTCTTAACCAGTGCAACACAAGCACCGCCAAAACCTCCGCCCGTCAGCCTCGCGCCGAAGACTCCGGGGATTGACTGCAAGATTGCCGCCAAGGCATCTACTGCAACCACCGAAACTTCGTAGTCGTCGCGCAAACTCGCATGGGAAGCATTCATTAAATCGCCGAAACGTTCGGCTGGTAAAGATTTTACAGCTTGCAGCACGCGGTTGTTTTCGGTGACTACGTGGCGCGATCGCCTTTTTAGGGGTTCTGGCAATACTTCCACTGCTTTGGGATCGCTGATATCCCTAAGGGCTTTAACTCCCAATATCCGGGCGGATTCTTCGCACTCAGCACGCCGCTGGTTGTAGCCACTTCCGGCTGCTAGGTTGTGGCTTTCACCGCTGTCAATGACTAAAATTTCTGTGCCTGTGGGAAAAGGTAGCGCGCGGTATTCGAGGCTGCGGGTGTCGATAAATAGCATCGTGTTGGTGTCTGCTAAACTCGACGCCATTTGATCCATGATGCCACAGTTCACCCCGGCATACCGGATTTCGGTTAGCTGTCCGATTTGAGCCAGCCGCACGTCGTCTAGGGGGAGGTTCAGCAGCGCGCGGATTGCTCTGAGGGTGGCTATTTCTAAAGCCGCGCTGCTGGACAAACCGGCGCCGATCGGCACATCGGAGGTAATGTAGAGATTTATTGGTGGTATTTTGTACCCTTCTTTTTCTAAAAGTCTGATGCAGCCACAGATATAACTGACGAATTTTTGCGGTATGGTATCGTCGTCTGAAAAATTTATGAGTTCGTCATATTCGGCTGAATAAAAATGGTGTCGGGTATCGCTGCTGAAGCCAATTTGTACTGTTGTGCGCTGCCCAATCGCAGTCGGAAGTACAAATCCATCGTTGTAGTCTGTGTGTTCGCCCAGCATATTTACTCTTCCGGGCGCGCTGGCTTGGGTTTGGGGTAATGTACCAAATACTCGTTGGAATTTCATTTTTGGGGAATTGGTAATTGGTAATTGGTAATTGGTAATTGGTAATTGGTAATTGGTAATTGGTAATTGGTAATTGGTAATTGGTAATTGGTAATTGGGAAGAAATAAACTTATTTTTTATCGTTAATTATTTTATGATGCCCAAGTTTTTTGCTGAATTCAACCCCTGTTTACAAAAATAAACATAACTTTAGCTTGGGAAAAAATATGGGGTTGTGATAGAATGGCAGGCTAAGATTTCTCGAAGAATTCAAAAAATGCGATCGACCAGACCCCGGAAACAGTTTGCTCAACATTGGCTCAAAAGCGAGAAAGCCTTAGATAAGATTGTCAAAGCGGCGAGTTTGTCGGGCGATCGCGTCCTGGAAATCGGGCCGGGCACTGGGATTCTGACTCGACCCTTGCTTGCTGCGGCTGAGTCTGTTGTTGCGGTGGAGATCGATCGAGATTTGTGCCTAAAACTCGCCAAGCAACTAGGCAAAAACGACAACTTTTTACTGCTACAAGGCGATTTTCTGGAAATGGATTTAGAGGCTGAACTAATCGCCTTTCCCAAATTCCAAGATCCCAATAAAGTTGTTGCCAACATTCCCTACAATATCACCGGCCCCATCCTGCAAAAACTGCTGGGAACGATATCTGTGCCGGTTGCGAAACCCTTCGATGCGATCGTCCTGTTGGTGCAGAAAGAAGTAGCCCAAAGGCTTTACGCTAAACCTGGTTCGACAGCTTTTGGCGCTTTGTCGGTGCGGGTGCAGTATTTAGCAGAATGCGAGTTAATTTGCGATGTGCCGTCTAGAGACTTTTATCCGCCGCCAAAAGTCGATTCCGCCGTGGTGCGGCTGCTGCCCCGAGTGATAGAAACGCCAGCAGTTAATCCGCGTTATTTAGAGACTTTAGTCAAGTTAGGATTTGGCAGCAAGCGCAAGATGCTGCGTAATAATTTAAAAGGATCTGTGGATTTAGATAAACTCGTTCAATTGTTAGAAAAGTTACAGATCAATCCTCAATCTCGCGCTGAAGATTTAAGCGTGGCGCAATGGGTAAATTTGAGCAATAATTTGTTTTCCGATGACTAGAATCCTTGCACTCCCAAGCTTTCTTATCTGGAAATAATCTGCGTTGCATCGTCGGTTGCATCTGTGGTTCGCCTATCAATCAAAGATTTATGCAATAAGTTTACTGATAACTGATGATTAATAACGTTCGCGAACTCTTGTTTACTCGCAAAACATGACTGATGAATAATGACTAATGACTTTCGCGTTTGGAAATAAAGTAAAGCAGTGTAATCGGGAGCGAGAAATAGGCGATCGCAATTATTGAATCTGAGGCTACGTGCAGCCAGACTAACTTGGTCTGCCATCGATAACAGCGCCCGTGGGGAATAAATGACCCCGAACTAAAAAAAGTTTTCCACATTTCCTGCATAATATTTCCTTTGAGTTGTGAGAAAATGTAGTCTGACTGGTGTCAATTAATTTCTTCAACCAGGGGTTTCTTTCACCCGCGGCTTAATCACCTATGCGTTCATATTCTCTGCTAGCTTCAGCAAAAATCAATCTGTATTTGGAGATAATAGGCGATCGCCCCGACGGATATCACGAACTGGCGATGGTGCTTCAAAGCATAGATTTGGCCGATCGAATTGACTTGCGCCCGATCGGAACGGACACGATCCGCGTGCGCTGCGATCACCCCCAAGTCCCGCCGGACAAGAATAATCTGGCTTATCGCGCGGCGGATTTGTTGGCGCAGCAATTTCCAGATGCTTTGGCGAAATACGGCGGAGTCGAGATTGCCATTCACAAGCAGATTCCGGTGGCCGCGGGGCTCGCCGGCGGTTCTGCAAATGCTGCCGCAGTTTTAGTCGGGATGGACTTGCTGTGGCAATTGGGACTCACTCAATCGGAGTTGCAAGAGTTGGGGGGAACTCTGGGTTCTGATGTGCCTTTTTGCATTGGAGGAGGTACGGCTCTGGCAACAGGTCGTGGGGATAAACTCTCTCCCCTGCCTGATTTGGGAGGTTTTTGTGTGGTGCTGGCGAAGTTTCGCAATCTCAGTATTTCTACTGCATGGTCGTATCAAACTTATCGCAAACAGTTCAGTAGTTCCTATTGTGCACCAGAAGATTTGGAATGTCGCCGCCAAAGGCTACATTCAGGGCCGATGGTGGGGGCGATCGCCCAAAAAGATCGATCGAAAATTGGTCAATTGCTGCACAACGATTTAGAAAAAGTTGCTTTACCCGTGTACCCGCAGGTGTTGCAATTGCGGGAGGCTTTTGAGTCGGCGGGGGTTTTGGGCGCGATGATGTCCGGTTCCGGGCCGACGGTGTTTGCGCTGTGTGAGTCTCCAGAGCAGGCTCAGCAGGTTCTGGAACGGGTGAAAAGTGCGATCGCTTCTCCCGATTTGGATTTTTGGGTAGCAAAGTTTAGCAATACTGGGATTCGGATTTTTTCGGAAGGAAATGATACGAAACCGCCGATTGTGAGGGTGTAACTCGCTGTCGGGTGCGATCGCGATCGTCGGTTAAATGTCAGTGGGGGCGATCCTCTCCGAGGGCTGCGCTAACGGCAAAAATGAATCTAACTTTGCGCGGAGTCTATTAAGATCGCAGAACTGATAAAATGACATGAAACACCGATTTTAGTTTTGGTAAATTAACCAGAAATCTAAAATCTAAAATCTAAAATCTAAAATCGCCATGGCTGATTTAACTAATCCAAATTCCACTTCTGAACCTCTAAGTTCGGCGCGGGATGCAACGCCTGCATCTCCCAAGCAGCCGACTGTTTTGCGGTGCGTGATTGGTTCGCTGATCGCGAGTGTGTTCGCTTTTGGTTTGTATTCGCTAACTATGTCGATCGCTCTAAATTTTGCTAGCAAGCCGCTGCATTCCACCAATATTACTGTGCTTAAAATTAGTGTCGCCGTGCGAACTTTAGTCGTGGGGATGGTGGCTTTAGGTACGGGCGTTTTTGGGCTGGCGGCAGTCGGCTTAATGCTGCTGGGTTTGCAAATTGGGATTCAAAAGTTGGTGAAGAAACCTGCTGGTTGAAACTATCAGACTACAGAAAATCTAGCCTGCAAGCTGAATACTTAATAGTAAGATCGAAGCAATGGAAGTATTTACGATCGGACACTCCAATCACAGTATTGAAGCGTTTATTTTGTTATTGGAACAACACGGAATTACAGCGGTTGCGGACGTGCGATCGCATCCTTTCAGCCGCTATTTACCTCATTTTAATAAATCAGAAATTACAGCTTCTCTGTCTGCTGCGGGCATTCAATATGTTTTTTTGGGGCAAGAATTGGGTGCGAGGCCGGAAGACTTAAGCTGTTACGATACTAGCGGTAAAGCTTTGTACGATCGCATAGCAGCGACTCCTCTATTTGCCTCAGGAATTCAACGCTTGCTCAAAGGCGCCACCAATTATAAAATCAGTTTAATGTGTGCGGAAAAAGACCCGATTACTTGTCACCGCACTATTTTAGTTTGCCACAAACTCAAAGAATTTAATTTGCAAATAAATCATATTCTGTCCGATGGCAGTTTAGAATCGCATCAGGATGTAGAAGCAAGACTTTTGAGCAAGTTTAACAAAGGTAAAAAAAATAATCAGCCAATTCAGTTAAGCTTGTTTGAATTAGAACCTCAAGTTAAAGATGAAATAGTTGATTTAGAAACAGCTTATTATCGTTATGGATTGGAAATCGCTTATGTCACCAAAGAAAGCAATTAATTTATTTACAATTGGTTTTACTCAAAAAAGCGCCGAGCAATTTTTTGATACTTTGATAAAAGCCGGAGTCCGCAGGGTGATAGATACGCGGCTGAATAATGTGTCCCAGTTAGCTGGTTTTGCTAAGCGGAAAGATTTAGAGTATTTTTTGCGGACAATTGGTAATATTAAGTATGTGCATATTCTGGATTTAGCGCCGACTCAAGATATTCTGGATGATTATAAAAAGAAAAAGGGAGATTGGGATGTTTATGAACAGCAGTTTTTGCAGTTGATTCGCGATCGACAAATTGAGCAAAAAATTTCGCCGGATATTCTAGACTGCGGGTGTCTGCTTTGTAGCGAACCACAGCCTCACAACTGTCACCGCCGTTTAGTTGCTGAATATCTCAACGATAAGTGGCAAAATGTCAAAATTAGTCATCTTTGAATTGCATAGCTGGCGGGGAGTGTACGCCATAAATACAGGAATCAATCTAAAATCTAACATCTAAAATCGAATGACTCGGATAATTTGCCTTGCTAATTCCTGGAAACGAGGTGACAGGTGCATCGCTGGAATTAATGAAATTAATGGTAACTGGGTACGTCCAATTTCCGACTTACCAGACGGCCAGATTCCTAAAGAAATACGGCAGATAAATAGACTGGAACCGGCATTATTAGATGTTATAGACATTCCTTTGGCAAATACGGGGCCGGATTTTGGTTTTGAGTGTGAAAATCTGTCTATTATTCCGGGAAAATGGCAGCACGTCGGGAAGGTTTCTTCTGCATATTTACTGAAATATTTCCGCGATCGGGCATATATTTTGCATAATGATTTGCGATTTGTGACAGTAGATTATATGCAGTCTTTGCCAAGGGAAGAGCGCATTACTTTACAATTAATAAAAGCAGTAAAATTTACCGTAAGAATGGTCGGCAAAAGATTTGAAAGTGGGAATAAATGGGAAGGATCTATTGTAACTGCATACAATCAAAAATTGACGGCAACAATTACCGATCCGGTGTTTACTAGAAGGTTGGATTTGGGTTATCGCCCGGAAAAAGCTTGTTTGCTAACCATCAGTTTAAGTATGCCTTGGCGGCCTGATGATTGGGAAGGAGACGATCCTTGTTGGAAGTTGATTGCGGGTGTGATTGAGTTGGAGGAAGATATTATTTATTATTGATTAGCAATACGAAGGACAGTTTTAGATCTAATCTAGTATCTCAAACCGTTGATGGCTATAGGGATGACTATTTTTTCAATCTTTAAGTCTCGCCCGCTCGTTTCAAAAAATCATTAAAAATGCCAGGGCTTACTCGCGATACGCTTAATTTTTGATTAATTTTAGCAACAACTCTTGACATCGCATACATTTGAAATTATGGTAGGGCGATCGGCGCGCACCATAGGTTTAGAGATTTTGTTCGAGATTTAACATTCTTCGTGCTATAATTCTGCGGGACTGTAGCAGAAAGGGGTGCTTTTTCATGAAAGCAGAATTTTATTATGACTGTCACAGATATATTTGCAGCTTAGTTCAAGTTGATTTTGTCAAAGAATTAAAAATTAAAAATCATCAAGGTTTTGTGTTGGCTGTTAAGCAAGGAGAAAAGATTGGACTTTTGGGGAAAAGTCGCCATAATGCTAAACAAGTTGATGTGTCTAAGCCGCATTTTTATAATGTAATTAAAGCAGCAATGAGCGCTTTGGAATTAGAAACTAGAAATGAAGTCATATTAGAGAGAAATCGAACTATTGCTGATGGGGAAGAAATGATTCAGCAGCAAAACCGAGAAATTCGCGTTTTGAATGAACAGCTTAGAATTCAATCGACTCAGATTGAGCATTTGTCAAGGGAAAACCAGCAGTTATCGGTGCAGCTAGTAGAGAAGGAAATTAGAGAAACTCAAATTAGTCAAGAAATTGAGGAAGATTTAGCGGCGGAAATTGACGATTGGGTTGGAGAATCTGAAATTAGTGAAGAAATCGATGAATTGCCGATTTTAGATTCTGGATTTGGATTGGAGTTAATCGAACATCAGCAGGATTTGCAGGATGTTGAGAAAGCTGAAGAAATCAGCGGAGGCGAGGTTGAAGTTTTGGATTTAGAAATTGTAGAACAAGTGGATGTTCCAGCCGACAATGAAATTAAGCACCTGGCTAAAAGAGGTTCACAGAGAAAGATGCGAAAGAAATAATCAAAAAATTTAATATTTTTTAAGACTCACAGGTTTGTAGTGAGGACTTCAGTCCTTCTTAAAGGTTCGTAGTGAGGACTTCAGTCCTTGGATTGGATGCGGACTGAAGTCCTGGCTACGAACCAATTATAGGGTGCATCGGGTTTTTCAAGAGGGCGAAGCATGACCGTATATGAGTTATTAGTTATAATCTCATATTGACTGCGGTCATGCTTCGCCCCTACAATCATATTTACCAAACTCAGATCCACCCCAATTATATTTTATTATGGGTTGGAATTTTACATTTATTATAGGTTGGAATTTTGCAAAATTTCTCTAATTCTTGTCCGAAATAGACGCACGGCCGATCTTTGTCCGATCGCCCTGCTTTGTTCGATAAATCCTGGTATTTCTGCGATCGGCAAAAATGGAAAAGCTACACTTTGACCAACACTCTCGTATTTGTCATCGACAAGTTGATAAACTTCTAGAGTTTGGCGGCGGTATCTCCAAATTTCTGGAACGCCCAAAGCTGCATAAATTGCGAATTTGTTTAGAGAAGAATTGGTGTAATCCGACTCGACAGCCAAATCCGGCGGCGGATCGGTTTCCAAGTCAATATCTCTGCTTCTTACTAAAGCTTCATTCTGGATGTAGAAACAGGTATCTGGTTCGATCGCGCGACTTAAATCTTCTCGTTTAAGCAGCAGAGATCGGAGTTTCATTACCTCAATTTCTAGCTCATCTGCTAGGGCTTCAATAAAACTTTCTAACATCCCTGTAGGCATTTCATGTTCTTGGTAGGGCATTCTGATTTCTAATACTCCATTGTCATAGGCAATTCTCCACGCACGATCGTCTCCAACATCAGCAAGCAACGCTTGAAAAGTTTGCCAGCTAACGCCTTTCAAAACAACTTTTGACTCTCGGATAATTTGCTCTTGTACGGGAGGAGACGGGGTTATTGTTTGCGGATTCATATTGCGAGTCCTCTGTATTGGTTTTGCGATCGAAGGTGAACAAACTTATAGCAGTTATAAACAGCCGTGTTAGGAAAGAAGTGTTGTTTAGTATTTTGTCCGGTGCGTCGCTATGAGATTGTCGATCTGATGCGAGGTATTTCAATGGCGACACACCCTACTAATAGTCAGGTGCGTCGCTATGAGATTGTCGATCTGATGCGAGGTATTTCAATGGCGACACACCCTACTAATAGTATTATGATAGCATTTTTAGTCGGGATTTCTCGGCGATTAGGTACTCCGGTACCCAAAAACGATCGATCGACATGAGAATAGCTACAGACATGAAAATATCAATATTTTCTCCCATTTCCTCAGTGGGCAATAAGCCAAATAATTCGTCGAATTCCTTGACATCTGCTAAAATATTATCAAAGTCTTCTACAAGTTCGTCCGGGTAAATGCAGTGGATTCCTCTCTCATCTTCATAATATGCTTCTTCGTCAGGAAAGAATTGTGAGGGTTTGAGTTCTTCCATGAGATAATCTATCTTGTGAAACTCTGCTTCGGGAACGATCGCAGCTAGATCCTTCCCTGCTTGCTGTAAAATAAAACGATCGCCCTTTTGCATCACTCGTTTCACGATCTCGATCGCATTTTCGCAAAATTCCTCAACAGTTAAGCGAAAAAACCCCTCAGAGTCGATCGCCAGTTTAGCCCCCACAGCCGCGCCCACAGCAGAATTTTGACAATTATCCAGGGCGATCGGTAAGATCGTAGGTGCGATCGAACTACCGTCAGCAGCATTAAATCCTTCAGTCATCAGTCGTTCCCCAACATACGCATAATTGTTGACAATATTGCACAATAGATAAAATTGTAAATATATAGCACCTACGTCTTTTTACCGCTGATGAATAGCAAATTTCTCGATCGACTCCACCACCCCTCGCGCCCAGTCATCGTCTTCGACGGCGCCATGGGAACCAACCTGCAAGTCCAAAACCTCACCGCAGAAGACTTCGGCGGTAAAGAATACGAAGGCTGTAACGAATATCTCGTGCACACCAAGCCGGAAGCCGTCGCCATCGTGCACCGAGGATTCCTCGAAGCAGGCGCCGATGTCATCGAAACAGACACCTTCGGCGCTGCTTCCATCGTGCTCGCGGAGTACGATTTAGCAGACAAAGCCTATTATCTCAACAAAACGGCGGCTGAACTCGCCAAGAATATCGCAGCAGAATTTGACACGCCCGAAAAACCGAGATTTGTCGCAGGATCGATCGGCCCGGGTACCAAATTGCCAACCTTAGGACACATCGATTTTGACACGCTAACCGCCGCTTTTACCGAACAAGCCGAAGGACTTTATGACGGCGGCGTTGACTTATTTATAGTCGAAACTTGTCAAGACGTGCTGCAAATTAAATCAGCATTAAATGCCATTGAAGAAGTATTTAAGAAAAAAGGTGCGCGGATTCCGCTGATGGTATCAGTCACAATGGAAGCCACCGGCACAATGTTAGTCGGTTCCGACATCAGCGCCGCTTTAGCTATTTTGCAGCCGTATCCCATAGATATTTTAGGATTAAACTGTGCCACCGGGCCCGATCGCATGGCGGAACACGTCAAATATCTATCCGAACATTCGCCCTTCGTGGTTTCCTGCGTACCAAACGCTGGTTTACCCGAAAACATTGGCGGCCACGCACACTACAAACTGACGCCGATTGAATTAAAAATGGCCTTGATGCGCTTCGTCGAAGACTTAGGCGTGCAAGTCATTGGCGGCTGCTGCGGTACTCGCTACGATCACATCCGCGAACTGTCAGAAATTGGCACAACTCTTAAACCCAAAATTCGCGAAATTACTTGGGAACCAGCCGCTGCTTCAATTTATAGCGCCCAACCCTACGAACAAGAAAATTCCTTCTTAATTGTCGGGGAAAAACTCAACGCTAGCGGTTCCAAAAAATGCCGCGATTTGCTAAACGCCGAAGACTGGGACGGTTTAGTAGCAATGGCTAGAGAACAAGTGCGAGAAGGCGCGCACGTTCTCGATGTCAACGTCGATTATGTCGGGCGCGACGGCGTGCGCGATATGAAAGAATTAGTATCCCGGGTTGTGACTAATGCAACTCTGCCTTTAATGCTGGATTCCACCGAGTGGGAAAAGATGGAAGCTGGCTTGAAAGTTGCGGGCGGCAAATGTTTGCTGAATTCTACTAACTATGAAGACGGAGAACCGCGTTTTTATCAAGTTTTGGAGTTGGCTAAAAAGTACGGCGCAGGGATTGTGATCGGAACGATTGATGAAGATGGGATGGCGCGCACTGCTGACCAAAAATTTGCGATCGCCCAACGCGCCTATAACGCCGCCGTCGCCTATGGAATTCCCGCCTCAGAACTCTTTTTTGACACCCTGGCTTTGCCGATTTCTACCGGGATTGAAGAAGACCGAAAAAACGGCAAAGCTACCATCGAATCTATCCGCCGCATCCGCCAAGAATTGCCGGGATGTCACGTGATTTTGGGAGTTTCTAACATTTCCTTCGGCTTGAATCCGGCGGCGCGCCAAGTTCTCAATTCCATGTTTTTGCACGAAGCGATGCAGGCGGGGATGGATTCGGCGATTATCAGCGCTAACAAGATTTTGCCGATCGCCAAAATCGACCCCAAACACCAGGAAATCTGCCGCAAACTGATCTACGACGAACGGGAGTTCGACGGCGATATTTGCATTTACGACCCCTTGGGCGACCTAACAACGGTGTTTGCGGGCAAAACTACCAAGCGCGATCGTACCCAAGACGAAAACCTCCCCGTCGAAGAACGATTGAAGCGCCACATCATCGATGGCGAACGCATCGGCCTCGACATCCAACTCGCCAAAGCATTAGAAACCTATCCGCCCCTGCAAATTATCAATACCTTCTTGTTAGATGGGATGAAAGTAGTCGGAGAATTGTTCGGTTCGGGACAAATGCAATTGCCATTTGTATTGCAGTCAGCAGAAACCATGAAAGCGGCAGTTGCTTATTTAGAACCGTACATGGAAAAGTCCGAATCCGGGGACAATGCTAAAGGCACATTTATCATTGCAACTGTCAAAGGCGACGTTCACGACATCGGCAAAAACTTGGTTGATATTATCCTATCAAACAACGGCTATCGAGTGATTAACTTGGGAATTAAACAGCCAGTTGATAATATCATCGAAGCCTACGAAAAGCACAAAGCCGATTGTATTGCCATGAGTGGCTTGCTGGTAAAATCCACCGCATTTATGAAGGAAAATCTGGAAGTATTCAACCAGAAAGGAATCACTGTTCCCGTAATTTTGGGCGGCGCGGCTTTGACTCCCAAGTTTGTACATGAAGATTGCCAAAATACTTATAAAGGTAAAGTTGTTTACGGCAAAGATGCGTTTTCTGACTTGCATTTCATGGACAAACTGATGCCAGCAAAATCTGCTGGTAACTGGGAAGATTTGCAAGGATTCTTGGATGAAGCTGAAAATAGTAACGGGGCGGTGAAAGCAGCTAAAACTTCGGCAGAAACTGCGGTTGAGGATGCTAAGAAGGCAGACACTCCGGTGATTATTGATACCAGGCGATCCGAAGCAGTTGATGCAAATATCGATCGCCCGAATCCTCCTTTCTGGGGTACAAAACTGTTATCGCCCGAAGAAATCCCGTTTGAAGAGCTTTTCTGGCACTTGGATTTGCAAGCATTAGTTGCGGGACAGTGGCAATTCCGCAAGCCAAAAGACCAATCGCGGGAAGAATACGATGCTTTCTTAGCTGAAAAAGTCTATCCAATCTTGGAAGAATGGAAACACAAAATTATCACCGAAAAGTTACTGCACCCGCAAGCAATTTACGGGTATTTCCCCTGTCAAGCTGAAGGAAATTCCTTGTATCTGTATGACCCAGAAATTATGAAGGGCGGGCAAGATGCCCACCCCACAGCAGAAAATAGTGGCACAGGCATCTTGCCTGTGAATGCCAATAGTGGCACAGGCATCTTGCCTGTGACAACATTGACATTTCCCCGGCAAAAATCGGCGCGCCGGCTGTGCATTGCCGACTTCTTCGCACCGAAAGAATCGGGTAAAATCGATGTATTTCCGATGCAAGTAGCGACGGTGGGAGAAGTTGCTACGGAGTACGCACAAAAGCTATTTGCTAACAATCAATACACCGATTATCTCTACTTCCACGGATTGGCGGTACAGACGGCGGAAGCAGTAGCCGAATGGACTCACGCGCGGATTCGCCGGGAATTGGGTTTTGCTAGCGAGGAACCGGATAATATTCGGGATATGCTGGCGCAGCGATATCGCGGTTCGCGCTACAGTTTCGGCTATCCTGCTTGTCCGAATATGGCGGATCAGTACAAGCAATTGGATTTGCTAAAGTGCGATCGTATAAACCTGTATATGGATGAAAGCGAACAACTTTATCCGGAACAGTCAACCACTGCAATTATCACCTATCACCCAGCCGCTAAATACTTCACAGCTTAATTTATTAGTGCGCGCGGAGTACCATTAGTGTCAACTTAACGTCAAATGTACTATCGATTTACTGTTTGACGACTAGGCCCAGATCTCCCTGGCACCCCCCTTAAAAAGGGGGGAACCGGAAGATATCAAAGTCCCCCTTTTTAAGGGGGATTTAGGGGGATCTAGACTCAGCAAAAAGCGCATTATACAAATAAAACTCGGCGGTTGAAACCGCTAGTACACAAACAAAGTCCGCCTTCGCGGACTGAAGAATACACAAATTCACCCAATAAAAAAGCACCTTGAAAAAGTGCTTTCATGAACCGGAAGTTTGATTGTTCCACCAAACTTTTACAAGTGATTCCGGGGAGTGCGGGCGCCGGCAGATGCTCCGGCCATTGAAGCAACCAAACCCAATAATGAGCCGAACAAAAATGACCAACCAGCTTTAGCGGCATTTTCAGCAATATTCCGAGCATCCTGAGCAGAAACGCTAGGCGCTTGGTTGGGTAGATTTACGCCGCCTTGTTGGGCTTGATTAATCGCTGCTCCGGCATTCGCTGCTACTACGCCAAAAGTCCCAGCTACGCCATTTGCTAACAGCCAAGAGCCAATTGTTAAGGTAGTTGCCCACAAAATTGCTCCGTTCAAAAGCGCGGTGCTGCGGTTCATCGGGCCGCAAGCGCGAGCAGTTACCCAACCGCCAACGCCCAAGCTTATTAATAAACTGATAATTGACCAAATTCCTACTCCAGTACCGACGTTGCCTGCAATACTGCGCGGAGCTCCTGAATTAGCAATGTTGCTCAACCCGATCGCCGCACCCAACGCACTTAACACCAGTTGTGTGCCGATCGCAATTACCAAACCTGAAAAAATTGGGCCCCACCGCACTAAATCGTGATATTCCATGACCGGCTTAACTAGAGTCTGCTCGGTAACAACGTTGTCTACTGGTCTATTTACGTATGCCATAGCTTTTCCTTTCCTTTGAGAGTTGGTTTTATTTTTAACAATCTTTCACCTAAGCATTGATTGTGGCTGAGATTGATAGAAACCATATCTGCCTGGGGAAATAACCAGTATCTATGTCTGAAGAAATAAACTAAAAAGTCATCAGCTTTCAGCCAGCAGCTATTAGCTAATGACTGATGACTGATGGCTGATAACCAATAACTATTTTATCCAGTTAAAAAAGTTCGCTGATGTATAGAGGAAAAGCGGCTTATTAACGCAATCTGACAGCAGTCCCAACAGCAGTAATCAACAGCAAAGCCCCCGAAGAGTCTACATTAATCGTGCCGGTGTCAACTTCCACCCCGATCACGGCATTAGCACCCAGGCGCTGGGCCCGTTTTTCCAGTTCCGCGAGGGCATCTCGCTGTCCTTTGAGAAACACTTCCTCGTAACTGCCGGTGCGCCCGCCGATGATGTCGCGAATACCCGCGAAGAAATCTCGCAGGGCGTTTGTGCCGTAGACAACCTCGGCAGTTACAATTCCCAAGTAAGATTGAATTTCTGCTCCTTGGATGATATCAGTTGTTGTTACAATCATCAGTTGGCCTCAAGTGCGAAAATTTTGAGTTGGTCGATTTCTGTAGGTTTACTACATCTCCCCGCTCAAAGATTCCAGGCAAACCCTAAGCTGTAAGCTTGTTAAGCTGACACCAATTCGCTCTTTTAATCCACACACTCTTTGAAAAAAATGGCCGTCCACAAACAAAGTCTCTTGGTATTCAGTACACTTTTGGTAGCGGGATTCGCGATCGCAACGCCGCAGATAGCGCTCTCAGCAGACACACCAGAGGAAGTTCAACCTAAAAATAATGCAAATTTAGATAGTCTGCTGCGGCAAGGACGCGAGTTGGTAGATTTAGGAGACTACAGTAAGGCGATCGCCATTTATCAACAAGCAGCCCGTTTAGATGCGGAAAACCCGCGCATTTTTTCCGGTATTGCCTATCTACAAGCGCGTCAGGGTAACTATCAAGCCTCAGTGGAATTTTACCAACAGGCGATCGGTCTGGAACCCAAAAATGCTGACTTTCAATACGCCTTAGGATATGCTATGGCGAACCTGCAAAACTATCCCGCAGCAGCAGCAGCTTACCGTCGCGCCGCTGTGCTCGATCGCAAAAATGTCAACGCCCGAATTGGACTCGGAGTGGTGCTGTTTCAGCAAAAAGATTACAGCGGTGCATTTAAAGCATACCAAGAGGCGATCGCCCTCGATCCCAAAAATTGGCAAGCTTATTCTTCATTGGGTTTAGTATTGATCCAGCAGGGAAACTTTGCCAGTGCTGTCACCGTGCTCAAACAAGCAGCCAAACTCGCTCCCAAACAAGCCAGCATTCAGTTAAAATTAGGTACTGCTTTGCTGCGTAGCGGCAACACTTCCGAAGGGCTAGCAGCTTTTGAAGAAGCGTCAAAACTAGAGCCGCGGAATCCCGAAGTACAGTTAGAAATTGGCGAACTTCTCAGAGCTCAAAACGACTTAGAAGGAGCGATTATAGCTTACAAGCGAGCGATTGACGTGCGACCGAATCTAGTGAGCGCATACGTTGCAATCGGGGAAATTCAACTAGAAAAACAAGATTTTTCAGGAGCAATTATCACTTTTCGGCGAGTGATCCAGCTCGATCCAGCCCGAGGAGAAGCTTATTACAACATGGGTCAAGCATTCAAAGCGCGCGATCGCAAATCCGACGCAATTCAAGCTTTTCAACAAGCCCTAGACACTTACCGCCAGCAAGGCAACAATGATGGCGCACAAAAAGCCGAGGCGGCGCTCAATGAACTAAAGTAATTAGTCAGTTGATAGTTGATAGTTGATAGTGTTTCTGATGGGTCAGAATCAACAATCCCCGATCGCGCGATACTCAGAAACCGGGTTTCTTCGGAAAATCTCGTGAAGAGGCGTAAATTCTCAGAGAAACCCGGTTTCTTGGACGCTTGCGCGTGGAACTCAGAAACCGGGTTTCTTGGATGCACGTAGGTTCTTTCTATTCTTCAAAGGTTAAATGCTGGATTAATTTATCGCTAGTTAAATCTTCTAAAAAGTAACGATAAGCATCTGCTGACTGAAATTGCGATCGCACTCGATCTATTTTAGGCAAACTACCCTGGCGCAAATCAATATATAGCCTTTCTCAAAAAGATGAGGTATGGCTGACAGCTTACATAACCGCTGAAATCAAGAGAGCCCAAGCCCAACAACGTCCGCGAATCTTTGTAAAAACCGCTATATTCTTGATAGCTAGAAAACTCCCAAGCCTCGGCTTTTTTAACTATATTAGTAGCACAAACTGGATTTAAGTGAATATAACGAGTTAGGTGTAATAAATACTCTTCTGTATCTACATGAAACATGAAACATGAACAATATCTGTTTGTCTATCAATATTCACCGCGCCACTCCTCTCGCCCCTACGCAGAATCATCGCATCAGAGCAAGAAGTCTGTTAATGCCATTCAAAAGTAACGAAAAATACAAAGGGACAAAATCCTACTCGCTGCCATTTGTAACTTTTAGGCTGTCTGGCAGTTGTGGCATTTCCTCATACTACCAGACAGGATAGAATGCTCGTTATTAGTGAGCGATGTAGGTAGGCAGAAAGTGAAGTATGTCGCGCAGAACGCTATATCCAGCCATGTCCCAAAGCAAATAAGCTAAGAAACCGATCATCGCTAAGCGACCGTTCCAAAGTTCTGCTTGTGGGTTTAACCCAAACAAAAAGGCGTTCCGATCTTTGCCGTTGTAGGCATTAGCGGTAGGAGGTAAGTTAGTAGGGCGAGTTTCCATTTTTTTACATTCCTTAACAATGTTTCGCTTATCATGGTAGCGACCTAATTTCTAGTTTGCTATCTGTCGATAGGTGCAAAATACATACAAGTCTAAAGGAGGATTTTGAGACAAAAATGACGTGTTAAATTTTGTTAAAAACCATTTTTTCAGCGATCGCCTGTATCGGTAGATACTAAAGACAACTGCAAGTTGAGATGGCTGCTGTGAAAAGCTTGCGAAGCCCTGCTGCGACAAACAACGGCCGTTGTGACTCGACAATACTGAAGTCGCGAGAAGCTACAGGAAAAAAAAATAGTCAATTTCAACCGCAAAACAGAACACGATCGCCCTTAACTTAACTAAAATAGGAACAAAGACAGAGCGCGAGGGAGAAACAGTTATCGAAACCATCTACGGCAATCTTCAGGGTCTCAAATCCAGCCAACTCAAACAACTCGAAAAGCTTTACCACCAAAGACTACCGGGCGATCGCATCACCACGGCAGAATTCGCACAGCGCGTCGCCGCCATCAGTACCGAAATCGACAAGCCAATCTGCACCTACATCAACCGTCGCGGACAAGTAATTCGCGTCGGCGTCGGTACGCCCCGCCAAACCCAGATTGCACCCCTAGAATTGCCCCGCTACGGAGGAGGTCGCCTCAGTGGCATTCGCTGCATCGCCACCCACTTGAAGCCCGAAATCCCTAGCGAAGCAGCCATCACCGCCATGGCAATTCAGCGCCTCGATGCCCTGGTTTGGCTGACTCTAAGCGGCGGAGGATTTCAGCGCCGCGGCGGCGGTGCGGCCGGTTACATCCAAGACACTTATCTGGTTCACCTGATACCCCAGGGAGACCGACCAAATTTTGAGTTCTCTGTGTTGAGCGCTAAGTTAGAACCAGCTTCAACTAAAACAGAGGAAATAGAAGAGCCTTTAATTCAAAACTCACCAATCAAAACTCAAAACTTTCCCTGGAAAATATCAGAACCACTGAGTTTGGACGACCTCGCAGACCAAGACTTTCTGGAGTTGGTGGAAGGACTCGAAGCAGATTTTCAAGCAGAATTTGTCGCCAAACAAGTAGATGCAGACCAAGACAAAGTGCTGCTGGTTGGTGTGATGACTCAGCACATGACTCTGCTGGATTTTGAGGACGGACTCGCAGAAATCACGCGGCTGGTGGAAAGCGCCGGAGGTCAGGTATTGCAAACAGTGCGTCAAAAGCGATCGAACCCCCACCCGCAGACAGTCGTCGGCGAAGGCAAAATTCAAGAAATTTCCCTCACCGCTCAAACGATTAGCGCTAACCTCGTGGTATTCGATCGCGACTTGTCCCCCGCACAAATACGCAACTTGGAAATTCAGATTGGTATTCGTGTCGTCGATCGCACGGAGGTAATTCTCGACATCTTCGCCCAAAGAGCGCGATCGAGCGAAGGTAAATTGCAAGTAGAACTCGCTCAACTACAGTACAGCCTGCCCCGCCTGACAGGTCGCGGTCAAGCAATGTCGAGACAAGGCGGCGGTATCGGTACCAGAGGCCCCGGGGAAACTAAACTCGAAACCGAACGCCGGACGATCGCCAAACGCATTTCAAGATTGCAGCAAGAAGTAAATCAACTCCTAGCCCACCGCTTCCGGCTGCGACAGAACCGGCACCACATGGACGTACCCTCAGCCGCGATCGTCGGCTACACCAATGCAGGTAAATCGACTCTGCTCAACCTGCTCACAAATTCCGAGGTCTACGCAGCCGACCAATTATTTGCCACCCTCGACCCCACCACCCGAAAGCTGACGATTCCTGGCGCCCTCACCGAAGAACCGCTGTCGATCGTCCTCACAGATACAGTGGGCTTTATTCGCGAACTTCCCCTCTCATTGATCGACGCTTTTCGGGCTACCCTCGAAGAAGTTACAGATGCCGATGCTTTGCTGCACCTTGTCGATCTTTCGCATCCCGCGTGGCAGAGCCAAATTCGCTCCGTCATGAATATTTTGACAGATATGCCCGTAACTCCCGGGCCTGCCCTTGTAGTATTTAACAAAATCGATGCCGTAGATGGAGATACTCTTGCTCTCGCCCGAGAAGAGTTTCCTCAAGCCGTATTTATTTCGGCCGCCAAAGGTCTCGGCATGGAAAGCCTGCGCGATCGACTAGCCCAGCTCATTCAATACGCCCTCTACCCTCGGTAAATACTTAAATATTCCTTTTCAGTAGTTGACATTCGGGAATACACGTACATATACTGAGGACAGATCTCGTCGAAGCATGAGACTATAAAAGAATAGTCAGATTGTGGATTGCTAATTAGAATACAGCAGATATAGTTTGCGATCGGTTACATACTTAACTTCAGGAGGCGGCGCTCAAGGTTGATTAACAGTAAGACTTTTTCGGACATTTGCACGGACGATCGCTTACATTTGTCATAGGTCTTCGTATCATATAGAGTCAGTAACTCTAGGCTCAAGCCACTGAGCTTGTTAGAGAGATCGAGCAAGCTGTACTGACGGGCCTCAGACCTTCGAGGTCTACGTTATTTGGGTCACGACACCCTGTGGATGCGAAGCTAGTCCCTTGCTCTGTCGAAGCGTGGTTAAACAGTTCTAAAGTCACGCTTTACACTGCTGCTAGCCGGAAAAAGCCCTTATAACTTTGGCGAAGCTAACATTACCCGAAAGGGATTTGGAGACAACCATATCGACCTAGAGCGGCAACCATACCCCTCTAACCCCGCAAGGGGATTCAAGGCGGTTGAAACCGCGCCCGTCGTTTCCCTCTCAGGACTAAAGTCTCGCTCGTTTCCCACTTACCGAGCTATTTTATGAATTTACCCACTCAGATGTAGGTGAAAAACCTTGGTAGTACGCAACCGCTATATAAATAAGTTGCCTCTACAGTATCAAAGCAAATAATCAGATTGGCTAATAGCGCTAAGCGATAACCAAGCTGAACGCAAGAATATAAGTGCTTGTAGAAATTTTTACGGGCATAGGTTGATAGGCCTTGGTTGAGATCCGATCTCAACTTATGTATTTGTTAGCAAATGTTAGCAAAAAAGTATCGGTAAAAACTCTCTTTTAATAGCTGTAAGGGCTGTTAGCTCAGAGGTTGCCAGACGGTGCAAACCACCCTAGGCGACTAGGGTCAAATAAAATAAGACGACCAAAGTGTTTGGGCGATCGCCTCAAGCGCTATACTATCTTTTACAGGCGTCCGGGAGAGAAAACATCAATTTATGGTAAGAACTCTAAAATCTATGCCCGCCGTGCAGCGCTAATCTCTAGCACTACTTCTATTCTCCGATTTTACCACTGTTTAACTAAATAGTTATGTGTACGCCACTGGCAAAACTAGCAATTGGACTCTCTGCCACAATGGCAACAGGGTTCTACTATCTAGCTGCCGCCCCTCCGGCTTCAGCAGCAGTCGATGTGTGCGGGCCCGGAAACTATTCAAGTGCCTGCGTCCCTGATAATTCCCTCAGCCCTCAATCACCAACACCCGTACCAGTCGAAGTACCGACATCACCTGCACCCGTGCGAGACGCGGTACCGGAAGCGCTGGTAGATCCAGCACCGATACCGATCGTACAACCTGTAGTGCCGGAAGTGCCGGTAGTCCAATCACCAGGCCCTATAATAGTAGAGCCCGCAGTACCGGAACCACCGGTAGCCTCACCACCACCATCAACCCCGATACCGATATTACCCACGCCGGTCATACCACCGGTCATACCACCGGTATCACCATCGCCATCGCCAGTTCCGCCGATACAGGTGCCATCGCCGATATTGCCAAACTACATAAACCCCCCCGTCATTAGAAGAACAACTATCCCAGAACCCGGTACTGTGGTAGCACTCCTGCTGACAGGCGCAGGAATCATCTGTTCCACCAGAAAACGAAACAAGCAGGTCGGTCAGCAACGGTAAGCAGGCCCAAGCTGCTGCTTGTTTTCAACATCTCTCCGTTTCTTGAAGCGCGAGTGTTTTTTTGTTTTTAGGTGAAATCATAAAAAATGTATTATAAAACTTTATTAAGTTTGTAAGCAGTAGTAAGCAATAGTAGTATCATATAGTCAAAATGGTCAACTGAGAGAATTATTGCGATCGTCAAAAAATGGAGAGTCTGAATGCAACTAGCAGAGAGGCACATCATTAAATCCACCGAGAATCGTTTTGTTGAAATTGATGAACTAGCCTTTAAATCCA
>NZ_JAEQDD010000123.1:0-21659 GCF_020737885.1 Microcoleus sp. PH2017_34_RAT_O_A
AAAAGCAATCCCAAATGCCTTCAGCAATGGGATAGAGAGCTGCGTAGCTCAGCCGAGGCGGGTTAATCCGCTCGAAGTGAAAGCGAAAGGGGAGGGACTCAATGCCTCCCGTGTCATGTAATAGATGACTATACTTTTACCAGCTATAAATATATACTTTGCCGAACCATTCAGGACTTACACCTATGAATTCTGTCGATCGGGCTTTTAGTTCAGCCCTGGATTTGGCGAAGTCGATCCGCGCTCGGGAAATTTCGCCCCTAGAAATTGCCAATGTGTACTTGGAACGGATCGATCGATTAAACCATCAACTTGGTAGTTATTTTACAGTAACAGCCGATCGGGCGATCGAGCTGGCGACAGCGCAAACCGAACACCTAGCAGGCTTAAACAAGTCAGAGGAATTGCCGCCGTTTTTCGGAGTGCCGATCGGCATCAAAGACTTGACACCAGTTACCGGCATTCCGTGTACTTACGGAGTTCAGGCTTTGCACAGTAACATATCTCCCTACAACGAGTCAGTAGTCTGGCGGATCGAAGCAGCCGGATTTAACATTCTGGGCAAAACAGCAACCTCTCAAATAGGCTCATTGCCTTACAGCGAACCCCCAGGTTTCCGGCCCGCGCGCAATCCCTGGAATTTAGACTACACGCCCGGAGGTTCCAGCGGCGGCTCAGCGGCGGCCGTAGCGGCGGGTTTATGCGCGATCGCCCAAGGTTCAGACGGCGGCGGTTCGATCCGAGGCCCAGCTTCCGCCTGCGGTTTAGTGGGCATAAAACCCTCGCGCGGGCGAGTTTCCTGGGCGCCAGTCGGAGATTACCTGAGCGGAATTTCTGCCAACGGCCCTCTCGCCCGCACCGTCGCTGACGCCGCCGCCCTGTTGGATGTGATGTCAGGCTACACCACAGGCGATCCGTACTGGCTACCAGACCCAAATCCCACGTTTTTAGAGGCTTCCGGCGAAAAGTTGGGCAAACTGCGAATTGCTTTTTCTACCAGTATTGCTCCCGTGGGTGAGGCAGCGCCTGTGTGTCAGCAAGCCGTACTCGAAACCGTAAAATTACTGACAGATTTGGGTCACGATGTCGAACCGGGATGCCCGGATTTTACAGGTTTAATCGAACCGTTTACAGTAATTTGGCAGTCTGGGGCGGCAGCAAGCGGCATTCCAGGCAAGGTTTTGGAACCGATGAATCGCTGGTTGTTGGAAAGGACTGTTGGGGCTGGGGAATATTTGCGGGCGGTGAATCAAATGCAGGTGATTTCACGGCGGATTGTGGGATTCTTTGAGAATTTTGATGTGTTAGTTTTGCCGACTTATATGCACTCGCCCATTGGCATCGGGGAGTGGGCCCATTTGAGTTGTGAGGAAACTTTGCAGCGGATTATTAATTGGGTTGCTCCTTGTCCGCCATTTAATGCGAGTGGTTTACCTGCGATCGCACTTCCGGCCATCTTAGATGATAACGGTTTGCCGGTGGGAATTCAAATTATCGGGCGGCCGGCGGCGGAAGCAACTTTAATTGCATTAGCGGCGCAGATAGAAGCGGCGAAACCTTTCCCGGTTTTAGATTTTAAATAGGTTTGTAGATGCAGATAGACGGCGAATAGAATTCGCGCCTATACGAACAAAACCTGCCTCCGCAGGTTGAAGAGAATAAGGTAATTTTAATTTCCCCGTTTTCAACCCGCGCAGGCGCGTGAGTGTCTGTATAGACGCGAATCCTATTCGCCCGGTTGTCTGTATAGACACGAATCATATTCGCCGGGTTTTCTTCAACCCACGGAGGCGCGTGAGTGTCTGTATAGACACGAATTATATTCGCCGGGTTTTTTTCAACCCGCGGAGGCGCGTGAGTGTCTGTATAGACGCGAATTATATTCGCCCGGTTTTCTTCTCTAATCCTTCTCTAATTTAAGGGAATTGCTATCACAAACTCCGCACCTTTTCCCGGTTCCGAAATACACTCGATCGCACCGCCGTGTTTTTCGACTACAATTTGATAGCTAATCGACAATCCCAATCCCGTACCTTTCCCCTCCGGCTTAGTGGTAAAAAACGGATCGAACAATTTACACCGCGTTGCTTCAGCCATCCCCCGCCCATTATCCTTAATCCGAATCACCGCAAAACTCTCACTTTTCCCCCCTCTTACTTCTTCCTTATTCTCTCTTCCTTCTTCCTTATTCCCTCTTCCTTCTTCCTTCTTCCTTCTTCCTTCTTCCTTCTTCCTTATTCCTTCTTCCTTCACATCCTTGACTTCGGTGCAAACTGTGATAATATTAGGATGCTTATCAATGTCAGCGTAAGTACGTGAAGCATTCGACTCATCCAAAGCATCGATCGCATTTGAGAGCAAATTCATAAACACCTGATTGAGTTGTCCGCTGTAGCACTCAACCGCAGGTAAGTCGCCGTATTCCTTAATCACTTGAATTGACGGACGTTCCGCATTAGCTTTCAAGCGGTGCTGTAAAATCATCAACGTACTCTCGATACCTGCATGAATGTCGGCCGGTTTTTTTTCATTACCGTCAACGCGCGAGAAGTTGCGTAATGATTGCATGATATCACGAATGCGATCGGTTCCTAACTGCATAGAACCCAGCATTTTAGGCAAATCTTCCATCAGATAATCGAGTTCCATATCTTCTGCTGCTTCTGCAATTTCCTGTACCGGCTGTGGGTAGTGCTGCTGGTAAAGATTGACAATGCAAATCAAATCTCGTACATAATCATTAGCGTGGTGGAGATTGCCGGAAATAAAGCCAACGGGGTTATTGACTTCGTGAGCAACTCCTGCTACCAACTGCCCCAAACTTGAGATTTTTTCCGTTTGCACCAGTTGAGCTTGGGTTTGCTGCAACTTGTGCAAAGATTGTTCTAGTTGCTGCGACTTTTGTTGTGCTTTTGCGTAGAGTTTAGCATTTTCTAGGGCGATCGCAACTTGAGAAGTCAAAACTTTTAAAACTTGCAATCTTTCGGGAGAAAAAGCACCCACTGCTAAGTTATTTTCCAGGTACAGAATGCCTGTGAGTTGGCCCTGATAGATGACTGGATTGCAAAGAATTGACTTTGGCTGACTGCTGACAATATATGGATCTTCGGTAAACAAGCCGTCTGACGCTGCATTGTTTAAAACCAAGTCTTTTTGAGTTCGAGCAACATAGTTAACAATAGAAACTGGCAAATCTTGACTAATTTCAACGGGAAGGGATTGCAAGACAACGGCTTGATTTTGCTCTGACGTACAAGCTGCTTGGATCAAAAGACTATCATCTTTGTAGAGCATCAGCACAGCTTTTTGAGCGGCGGCATTTTCTAACAAAATCTCGATCAAACTGGCGAGCAATTTATCCAGGACAATTTCGCTGGTAATTGCTTGAGATGCTTTGACGAAGGTGCCGATATCTAAGGATTTACTGAAATCGCTGCTGGTGGTTGTTGTCGTGGCGGTGACAGTTAAATCGCGGGTTTTAGTTTCTCGGTTGAGGGTTTGGGCGACTAATTGGGGATATCGGGCTTCTAAATCTTTGACTTTGGCGATCGCTCCCCAGTGGATGTAACCGTAGTATGATTCTGTGAGATATACTTGAGCAATTTTGTCTTTGTTGCGAGAGAAATAAAACTCGGCCGCAAGTTCGTTAGCGAGTGCTTCTTCTTGGATGTATCCTTGCTCTTTGGCTCCTTGAATAGCTTTGTCATAATAATCTGCTGCTTCCCAATTTTTACCGAAAACTCTCGCTTTTTCAGCCTCTACTAAATCGTACTTGTGCTGGTAGTTCATCGGGGCGTGGTGCGCCCATGTCTGCATTTGTTCCTGATTGGCTGCTACTTGCATCAAGTATTTTTCTTGTGCTGCACTATCCGCAGTTGGATACACAGCCAGGAGTGCCAGGGAATAGTAAAAATTGTTTGTGCCGACCATCATGTAGCCAACCATCCCACCTGCGTATTCTACCGCCAAAGATGCGTTAGCAACTGCCATATCGTATTCTTTAAACAAGTAATGCAGAAGTGTTTTCGCAAAGTAAAAATTAAAAAAAGACCAATTAACTTTCAAATTTGGCAACGTTTCTATTTCGTTAAATTCATCCCCGATCAATTGACTTTTATTGGTCGAACGCCCCATTAGATTCAAAACCATTTGTGACCAAGTTCTGATAAATACACTAGGAAAATCCTGCTTTAGGTTCAGTGTTAAATTTATATATTGCCCTTGCTTTTGTGCAACATTTTCTAGTGGCTCGCCAATCAAAAATAGGTGATTGCAGTAGTTCATGGCACAATAACTGCCAAACTCTAAATCTCCTGTTTCTAAGCCAGATTGAATCCCTTCCATTAAGGATACAATAGTTTCCCTGGCGTGTTCTTTCCAATGTCTAACAAAAGTGTTAAACATATTGTAAATTTTGGATTTAAGTTGTTTAGCATTGAATTTGTCTAACAGTTTCAAACCTAGTTGTCCAGAATGATATCCAGCGTTTAGCTCTCCCAATACCGCACTTAGCAGCAAACCATACCAAGTATAGGCGATCGCCCCAAGTGCTGAATAACCGCTTTCCATACCAAAATCGACCATTGTGAAGATGATCTGTGGCAAGAGTTCTGGTTTTGCACCAAAAGCCGGAGAAAGAAGCACCGAGAGTATCCGCATTGCCGCCAACTGATAGTCATCAGTCATTACAGGTACTTTTTCTAGTTCCTCAATTTGAGGCAACTTAATTCCAGCGAGATTCTCTGGGGGGATTTCAGAGAGGGACAACCCCAATATTTCCACAGCTTTTAGCCCATAATCTACAGCCTGACTAAATTGGTTTTGAGACATATAAGACTGGATTTGGATTTCGTAGACTTTAATTTTGTCTAGTACGCTAACAGCTTGTTGTAAAACAAGATCCGCTAATTCTTGCGATCGCCCAAAGTTAGTATTCAGATACTCTGCCTCCGCTGCTTCTACGTGCAGATTCAGCGTCAAGTCATAATCAGTATCCCAACTTGACTGCATACTAACGGGGGACTGGGAGGAGTTAATGAGTTCCAAGCCGACATTCAAATACCTGACAGCAGCTTCGTAAGCATTAGATGCTTTAGCTTTTTTCCCGGCGATCAGATTCAGTTTTGCCAATTCATCTTTTTCGGTTTTTTCTGTGAGAAATTCAACCCCAACATTCAGTTGGTTGACAATATCAAACACATTATCGTCAATCTCAGCGACGGGAGTATTTTTGAGCAGCAATTGACCGATTTTTAGGTGCGTTGCTTGCTTTTGGGCGTCTGGAATCAGAGAATAAGCTGCTTGCTGCACTCTGTCGTGCAGAAATTTGTAGGCAATTTTGGATTGAGAAGCGGGAATAATCGATCGCAAATTATCCAGTCCCCAGCCTCCAACCAGCGGAATTTTGTAAGCATTACTCAACGGGAGAACCAATCCAGTTTGCAGCGCCGCCCAGAGTTCGCTAGCTGCTTGCGCCTGGGATTGTTCGTTGACAATTGACAAAACGTCGAGGGTAAATGTGTCGCCAATACAAGCCGCCAATTTTAAGACTCGCTGCGTAGTTTCCGGAAGTTTTTCGATGCGGCTGGCTACCAATTCCACGACACTTTTGTCCGTAATGCCGATCGCCTGAATCTGCGCTAAATCCCACTGCCAACTACCGCTGCTCAACTCAAAGTATAACAGATTTTCTTGATACAGCGCTTGCAAAAGCTGCGTGATGAAGAAAGGATTACCGCCCGTTTTGTGGAAAATCAACTCAGCCAGCAATCTCACCTTGTCGTTAGCCGTGATAGTATCGGCAATTAATTCGCAAACATTGCCGAAATCCAGCGGTTGCAATACAATATTATTGACTGGAGTACCAGTTTTGGCAATTTGCTCGATCGCCTGTACGAGCGGATGAGTCGGATTAACTTCATTATCCCGATAAGCACCAATCAACAGCAGGTATTTACTTTCCGAATTGCCAAGCAACAACTGCATTAAATTCAGCGAAGCCGAATCAGCCCACTGCAAATCATCTAAAAAGATAACCAGCGGATGTTCTGCGCGAGTAAAGACGCCGATAAACTCTTGAAAGACTCGATTAAACCGATTTTGAGATTCCGCAGCCCCCAGTTGTGGCACTTCCGGCTGTTTGCCAATAATTAGCTCAATCTCGGGAATTACATCAACAATCACAGCACCGTTTGTACCCAAAGCCGCCGCTAACTTTTCTCGCCAAGCTTGCAAATTTTCGCTGCTTTCAGTCAGCAACTGCCCGATTAAAGACCCGAAAGCTTGAATCAAAGCTGCATAGGGAATGTTGCGCTTAAATTGGTCAAATTTGCCGTTAATAAAATAGCCGCGCTGTCGCACAATTGGCTTGTGAACTTCATTGACAATGGCGGTTTTACCAATCCCAGAATAACCGGAAACTAGGACTATTTCGCTGCGCCCTGGGAGTAAATCCCTATCACCTGTAGGGACACGGCACTGCCGTGTCCCTACCCTTTCAAAAGCAGCAAGTAAACTATCGACTTCAAGTTCTCGCCCGTAGAGTTTTTGAGGGATTGACAATTGTCCCGATCGATCCAACTGTCCGGGTACAAAATAAGCAACTTCCCCAGTTGTCTGCCAAGAATTCAAACAGTTTTCTAAATCTGCCTTAATCCCCTCTGCTGTTTGATATCTATCTTCGGCATTTTTTCCCAAAAGCTTCATCACAATATCCGAAACAACTTGCGGAACCAGATCGCTATTTTCTAAATTCCTCCTGCATTCAGAAGGTGGCGCGGGATGTTTGGCAATATGACAGTGTACCAGTTCCAAAATATCGTTGCTTTTAAACGGCAATTTGCCTGTCAGCATTTCGTAAAATGTGACACCTAGGGAATAGAAATCGCTGCGATAATCTAAGGTGCGGTTCATTCTCCCAGTTTGTTCGGGAGACATATAGGCGACTGTACCTTCAACTAAGTTAGCGCTGTTAATTTGGGGAGTTTCTTTGCTCAGCCGGGAAGCGATGCTGAAGTCGGTGATTTTAACTATTCCTGTTTCCAGGTTGATGATAATGTTGGAGGGTTTGATGTCTTTGTGAATGATGCCGTTTTGATGCAGCGAGTTGAGTGCTGATGCTAGCTGAATGCCAATGTTTAAAAATGCTGTTAAGTCAAGCTTTTTTGAGATGATTTGACCCAGGGAGTTGCCTCCAAAATCTTCTGAAATCAGGGCGAGACGGTTTTGATACGTTTCGAGGCTGTAATATGTGACGATGCTGTCTGCGTGTAAATGCTGAGTAATTTTATATTCGTTTTTTAAGCGGGTAATTTGTTCGAGGGTGGGAAATTCTGCCTTGAGGATTTTGATGATGACTGGTTGTTCGTCTGACTGTCTAATTCCCCGGTAAACGCTGGTATTGAACCCGTCGGAGATTGAGGTGGTGATTTTGTAGCCTGGAAGTGTCAGTGTATTCATTGAAATCCTCCTGATAGCTGAGGTAAATTGATTTTTTTCAAGACTGACGGAAACGATATAATGCCAGAGGACGATCGCACTGCACTCGAAAAATGATCATTCTGATGCAAAGGTCAGGGATATCGCAGGGTTTTATTTACTATCGTAGTAAACACAAAATATGATGTCAACCGCAATTTCGCGTAGTGCATTAAGCTAAATGGCCATGTTTGATTGGCAATTATACTTAATAGGATCGCGACGATCGACATTTAAACATACCGAGAGGTTTTGTCGATCGCATTCCCAGACAATTTATCAACACTTGAACAGAATTTCTCTGTATCTGGGACAATTTTAAGAATATAGTAATATCCCTCTAGTTGAACCAGGTAAAAATGAGCATCCGACCAAATTTAAGATGGTTTTCCTCAGTCGCGAGTGTTTGTGGCGCGATCGCGATCGGCACTTTCGGCGCTATGATATCCCCTGCAAAAGCTACAGAAACAGTTGTTGTCCGCAAAGGCCCTTTAGAATCCTCAATCTCGGTGGCGGATTTGCGCGAGCTCGCAAAAACCGGAAAAGTCCCGCCCAGACTGCAAGCATACGCCAATCTGCTGTCTGACGCACAGCGCAGTCAAATTTTGGGAGCACTTCAAGCGAAAATCCCTCTCAATGTAGTTGGTTTGAGCAACTTGCTAAATACGCGCATCGGGACTGCGATTTTGACGGATTTGACTACAGTCATTCCCAGGCGCGACGGTGCCGGTGTCGAAGCGCTGCGAGCGGCTTTGGTGCTGGGGGCGAATGCGCCGGAAGGCTTATCGGTATTGAGTTTCATTGAATCTTATCCGAGTGCGCGGGTAGTCGTGGATCTCGATCGAGCTTTCGCAGTTTTAAGCAATTTAAACTCGGGTTTTTGGCAAACTCAGAGGTTTATGGCCGCGATCGCACCTCAATTAACAGCCACTAAACCCGCCTTTAACCCGCCTTTCGACCCAACCCAACCCGGCCCGAATTCGGTGCGGGTTCTCAAGCTAGATTTGAACGATAGCGCCCGCAATCGGCGTATTCCTGTTGATGTCTATTGGTCGAGAGCAGCGACGGCGGACAAACCGACGATCGTGTTTTCTCACGGTTTGGGTTCGGTGCGGACGGATTTGCGTTATTTAGCCGAGCATTTGGCGTCCTACGGCTACGTGGTAGCTGCTGTAGAACATCCGGGAAGCAACGAAACAAATACCAAGGCTGCGATCGCGGGTAAGTCTCAGTTGCTCGCTTCTGGAGAGTTTTTAGACCGTCCTAAAGATATCAGTTTTGTGCTCGACGAACTGGCAAAATTGAACCAAACTGATGATAACTTGCAGGGGAAAATTGCGATCGAGCGATCGATGATCGTGGGCTATTCCTTCGGTGGCGCCACAGCCTTGTCCGTAGCCGGTGCCGAACTGCAATTGACCGGGCTCAAACAGCGCTGTCAGGGGGATTTAATCGGGTTTAGCTTGGGCGAAGGCATTCAGTGCGCGGCGGCCCGATTGCCCGCAGAACGGTATCAATTGCGGGATGTGAGGATAAAAAGGGCGATCGTTATGAATCCCACTACATCATTACTATTTGGAGAAACGGGTTTAAGTGCCATTCAAATCCCTACATTAATAGTAGCATCTTCAGCCGACAAAACCACACCCGCCTTAGTCGAACAAATTGCCGGATTCCAAAAGATTACCGCCCCCAAATGGCTAGTCGGCTTTGTAGGAGGAACCCACTTAAGCGTCAAAGATCCGAGTACAACCTTAGACCAAGCTAGCAGACCGAGTACAGTAATTTCTGGCGATGAAGTTGTCGGCGAGCAAGCTGTGAGCATACGCAATTATATTAAAGCGATAAGTCTGGCCACTGCCGCTCAACTAACGGCAGAAGCTGACAAATATGCTATTTTTCTAACGCCCGAATACGCGCAGTTTGCTTCTACCAATGCAATTCCAGTGCGCCTGGTAACAGAAATTTCCCCTGAGACTAATGCAGTCGTGCAAAGTTTTATTCAAGGGAATAAATAGTCAGTTGACAGTTGACAGTTGACAGTTGACAGTTGACAGTTGACAGTAGTTATTAGTGCGAACTTAGGAATGAGAATTAAATAATTTACACATATTTGTGGGATGGGCGTCCCGCCCGTTCTTTCTGGACGGGCGGGACGCCCATCCCACAATAACAATGAAAATTGTAAGTTATTTAATTTGCGATCCTTAAGAACTCGCGAACGTTATTAGTCAGCAGCCATTAGTCATAAATACTTCGGACAGTTTGATTGTCCACGCATAGGCGAGAAACCCGGTTTCTACGAGTTTTCCCATTTAGTAACGAGAAAGTTACGAAGAAACCGGGTTTCTGAGGTGTCACGAGTCCGTACATTTGAACTTAGATTGTGAGTTGGTAGTCAGCCTTGTCGAATAATATTGCGAATTAGCAGTCTTGTCTTTTTCATGCTGCGTCCGCTTATGCCTGGGATTTCTTTTCTTTAGCGCTGATATTTTTGGTTCGCGCCAGGGCAAAATATAAACAAGGACTTTTACAAACTTAACTCTGAAACTGCCATGCCTAAAAAAAATATTATCCCGCTAGTGCTGCTGTTTGTAGCAATGTTTACCCTTTACGGTGACAGTTTAACTTTTCTCCCCAAACCTGTAAGAGATACCAGCTTAGCAAGTAGAAAGTTCTTCGTCAGTTTGTGGCCGTCATGGGTGAAGCCAAAAGAGGTAAACAAGGAAAGGGATAAGGAGATTGAGGACTTGCAAAAAAACCCTAGTCGATAGTTTTGACAGTTGACGGTTGACGGTTGACAGTTGACGGTTGACAGTTGACAGTTTGCTTAGAGAAGGGTTGACAGTTGACAGAAATTCGATGGAAGTTGGAAGACAAAGAAAGAACCAATTGACCGATTTTTGTCTGTTCAGTGGTGTTGGGTTTATTTCTGCTGCTTGTCAGGTGCGTCGCTGTGAGATTCTCTGTCTTATTTAGGGATTTTTCGTGGCGACACACCCTAGGACTACTTTTGACAATTACTATTAGA
Organism: Microcoleus sp. PH2017_34_RAT_O_A; assembly: GCF_020737885.1. Taxonomy (NCBI): domain Bacteria; kingdom Bacillati; phylum Cyanobacteriota; class Cyanophyceae; order Oscillatoriales; family Microcoleaceae; genus Microcoleus; species Microcoleus sp. PH2017_34_RAT_O_A. Next base: position 10,508 of record NZ_JAEQDD010000123.1, read on the forward strand.
TTAGCGATTTTAGATCTTAGATAAAACGAAAAATCTAAAATCTAAAATCTAAAATCCAAAATCGATTATGCTTGCTTTTTCAACCAGCTAAACATAGCGCGCAAATCTTTACCAACTTCTTCAATCGGATGTTCTGCTTCCTGACGGCGCATCGAAGTAAAGCCCGGTTTGCCGGCTTGGTTTTCCAGAACGAATTCGCGCGCAAATTGGCCGGATTGAATTTCGCTAAGAATTTTACGCATTTCGGCGCGGGTGTCATCGGTGACGATGCGGGGGCCGCGAGTTAAGTCGCCGTATTCTGCGGTATTGGAGATGCTGTCGCGCATTTTGGCGAGGCCTCCTTCTACTACTAAGTCAACGATAAGTTTAACTTCGTGCAAACATTCAAAATAAGCTAATTCTGGTTGATATCCAGCGTTAACTAAGGTTTCAAATCCAGCTTTAATTAAGGCGCTCAAACCGCCGCACAAAACTACTTGTTCGCCAAAAAGGTCGGTTTCTGTTTCTTCGCGGAAAGTGGTTTCGAGGATGCCGGCTCTGGTGCCGCCGATACCTTTAGCATAGGCCATTGCCCGATCGCGCGCTTGGCCCGAAGCATCCTGATATACTGCAAACAAACTCGGAACACCTTCGCCTTGTTCGTAAGTCCGGCGCACCAAGTGTCCGGGGCCTTTGGGGGCTACCATTACTACGTCTACGTCGGCTGGAGGGACAACTTGGCCGAAGTGAATGTTAAAACCGTGAGCAAATGCTAAAACATTTCCTGCTGAAAGGTTAGGTTCGATTTGTTCTTTGTAAATAGTTTTTTGAACTTCATCGGGCAATAAAATCATGATGAAGTCAGCGGCGGCGGCTGCTTTGTCTACCGGGTGAACAGTTAAACCTGCATCGGTTGCTTTGGCGGCAGATTTGCTACCGGGATACAAACCGACAATGACATTCATGCCGCTGTCTTTGAGGTTGAGGGCGTGGGCGTGTCCTTGGGAACCGTAGCCGATGATAGCAACCGTTTTGTTGGCTAAGAGGTCTAGGTTGGCGTCTTCGTTGTAATACATACGGGCCATGGTGCTTGTCTCCTGAGATGCAAATGGGTGAGTGACTGCAAAACTCTCATTTTATCAAAGTGGGGTGCTTTTTTTGCGGAATTTTACTAATTAAGATTTGGGCGGGGGAATTTATAGGGCGATTCCCTACGGGATAGCTGCGCCGCGCGTGCTGAATTTAGCAGGTTTTGCTCGAAGTCAAATATAATTGTTAGTAGCGTGCTGTGCTGTTGAAAAAACGCAACTAACTAACTTTTTTAATATGGAAATAAAGGCAATACATCATGTGGCGATTATTTGCTCGGATTACGAAAAGTCAAAGAAATTTTATGTAGAAGTCTTGGGATGTTCCACAATCAAAGAAACTTTCCGAAGCGAGAGGAATTCTTACAAGCTAGATTTGCAAGTCGGAAACGGCAGCGCAATGATTGAACTGTTTTCATTTCCCCATCCTCCCAAAAGAGTTAACAATCCTGAAGCTTGCGGTTTGAGACATTTAGCTTTTGCAGTCGAGGATATAGAAGCATCGGTTGCTTACTTGAAATCGCAACAAGTGGAAGTAGAAGAAATTCGCCTTGACGAAATTACCGAAAAACGGTTTACCTTTTTTAGAGATCCAGACAACTTACCGTTAGAAATCTATGAAATTTAGTTAACAGGACTTACAGCATATTCGGGTTTGGTACGGACACGGAATTGCCCAAGGAGTGTCAACTTAACGTCAAACCCTGAGTCCGGCAGTCCGGCAGGGGTTAAAACCCTAGTGGGCTTTCGGCTTAAGTTGACACTAATGGGATCTTGGAGTGTCCCTACGGAGGATATAGCTGGCCGGAAAGCCTGTTATTGATGATTTGACAGTGCCATGAAAGTAATCTAAAATCATCTGATTTTTATTCGATCTAATTCTGCTGCTAAATTTTCCACTAAATTATTTACTAACTGTAACTGGTACTGTTGAACATTCATATTTAGCGGCTCTTTGCTGTCTTGAAAACAGATAACTTTGGCGGCGATTTCCTTGTAGTGTTGCAGCATTAAAAAAGTATCGATACTGAAACCAATTAGATAGTTTTTAGCAGCTTCGTTGCAAATTTCTGTTACTTGATTTAGATAAGCTTCTGACGATTCAGGTGGCTTTTCATAGCCTGTTCTTTTCTTCAAAATATAGCTAGCACCGCCGACTACTGCTGCTCCCATTGGGCCGCCCAACAGCCAACCTAAGCCGGTGGCGATCGCGACTGGAGTCACTTCGCCCTCGATCGACTTTTTGGTGGCGGCGGTTGGCGGTTCTGGTAACGCGATTTGCGGGGAGGGCGGAAACGAGATCAAAAGGGCGATCGGCTGTTCTCGATCGAAGAACTCGCAAGCTTTATTTACCCATTCTGCAATGGTTTCCCGCTGGTTCAGTACATCTTGCTCAAATTTTGTCTTCCACGCATCAAAACTTCCTTGCTGAAGCGACAGCGCCATTTCCGATTGATAGCGCCGCAAAAGTGTGGGCTGGTAAAGCCAAATCTCGAAGTCGGAAACGCTGGCTTGAAAGCCTTGTGAAATCAGTTTTTCAGCTTTTTGTTTAATTTCAATTCGGTCTTTTTGCTTTTGTTGAGCGGCTGTTATTTCGGCGGCGACAGTTTCAGATTTAGCTCGCAGAGATTGACAAATCTTAGTAGCTATGGCTTCAATTCTCGGCAACTTAACTGCTAGTTGTTCCTGTTGACTTGCGACTATACTTTGCAACGCCGATTCAAACATGGCAATTCCGGTAGTTTGAGCCGCAGCCACATCTCCTTTTAGCCTCGCCCGCAAAGCCGGCAAAGCATCGACGCGGTAGATATTGCTGATATTGTTCGGCAAGTTGGAGCGAAAACTTTCGGCAACAAACAACAATCGATTGTATACTTGTTTTTGGTCGTCTGGTTCGAGTAGATTGAGAAAATTGGCAACAAAGACGACTGTGTTAATTTGCCGATCGCTCAACCAGTCTCTCAAGTGCTCCCGTTCGCCCAGAGTCATCAATTTGCGAGCGTCCAAAACCTGGACAACTAAATCAGCGGTCAGCAATTTATCCCGAACTAAGTTATCCTGTTCTTGGCGATCGTTAGTTCCGGGCAAATCCAGCAATTCCACACCGGTTTTCAGGAATGGGTGGGGACAGTAAACATTGACGGCTGCGACATCATCCCGCATCTGTCGGTTGTCGTCGAGGATGGCGTAGCGTTTCAACACGTCAGTCCCCGCTTCGCTGACTTCTGTGCCGTCTTTGAGGGTGATTTTTGCGTGCAATTCGTCGCCGTAGTTGACATAAATGGCAGCACCTGTAGTGGGCACAAGGTCGATCGGCAAAGCGCGATTTCCAAGCATTGCATTCAGCAAAGTTGACTTACCGTAATTAAACGGCCCGAAGACAGCGATTTGAAAAGTTGGTTTGGCGAGATAGTCGCAAATAGAAGTTGTATCTCGGTAAAGTTGGGAGTTTTTATCTAGTTCGAGAATGCCCAGTGCTGATTTGAGATAGTTAGTTAGATTTTGATAAGTTTCGGGTTGTTGCATATTTAAAATTATCTCATTGTTTGATTATAAAAGGTTCGATCGTGCGGACTTCAGTCCTCTTCCAAATCCGAGGTACGTAGTTGCGCTTCAGCGCTCTTAGTTATATATGTAAGAGCGCTTTCATCGCAACAACATACCTTAGCCTCCAACTTTTCCAAATCCTAGGTACNNAGCGCTTTCATCGCAACAACATACCTTAGCCTCCAACTTTTCCAAATCCTAGGTACGTAGTTGCGCTTCAGCGCTCTTAGTTATATATGTAAGAGCGCTGAAGCGCAACTACGTACCTTAGAGCTTCATTTAGCGGATGCTAAGAAACCTTGATATACTGATTCTATACTCTGCGCCTGAGCAGAAACATCAGCCTCCAACTTTTCCAACCGCTGCGATTCAGCCTGAGAATTAATCTCCCGAGATTGCTTTTGTTCCAACAAATTATCCAACTCAGCTTTCCGAGACTTAATATCATCATTCATGCGATCGCCCACTTCGCGCCCGTAAACATCAAAACACTCTTTCACAGCATCGTGAATCGGCTGCCACTGCTCCTGAGCCACCTGCGGCAGATATTTTACCAACTCTTTTTTAGCTGCTTTCACTAACTGTTTGTGAGCTCCGTCTGCTTGCAAAACCCCAACACCCATCCCCAGCAAAGCCAAGTACAGTGGCCCCAAAACAATCCCCGTAAAACTCGCAAAAATCGTACTGACGCCCAATACAGTAATTAAATTGAGCAGGATATTTTTCCAGTCGAAACCAGCTCCTGCCATTGCTACACCCGCCAGGTTTCCTGTTGTTAATGAAAACAATCCCATCGCCCATTTTGCCCAAGCTGGCGAGTTATCTTCGTTTGAGTTGCTGACTGCTGCGGGGATTTTTTGCCCGGTCAGTTTTTCGGTGATTTTTTCAGTCACTTTTGTGTAAGATGCTCCGTAATTGGCTGCACTTTGCGACAACTGCGAAAATGCTGAATTCATCTCTTGTTCAGCCGTGAGAGTCCAAGCTGCTAGTTTGTCGTTGATGTACTGCTCGAATGCTCGTCTGAGCGATGCTTCAAAGGCTTCTCGCTTATCTTGGCTGAAGAAATCCAGAAATCTCAGCTCGGGTTGATACCGCAAAAAGTCTGTTTCAAAGGTATTTTCTAAGTTGAGAACGTAGGTGCGGAAAGAATCTGCGATCGCCCGCGATTTACTATCTCTAACTCGGATAATTTCTTGTTGAAATTCATCGCGAATCTGACTCAGTTTATTAAACTCCGGCTCAACAGAATTAATCTTGTCCTTCAACTCATTGACATCCCGTTCGAGCAATGGTAAACGGCGCCCGACAGCTTCGCGGACGCGAGCAGAAATTTGACGCGCCAAAGTCCTCGCCGGACGCAATTCCGAAATCGCTCTTTCCTGCGTCAAAAACGTATTCAATGACGCCATAAACTCCGGAAAACCAGTTCCTGCTAAATTTGCATCCGGGTTTTTTACCCGCAATCTGAGCGCCTTAATTGAGGTAATTGGAAACACCCGCTCGTCGTAAATGTCGTGTCCTTCTGTTAAACAATATTCAGCCAAATTAGCTTTGAAAACCCGCCCCAGTTTGTGTTCTGCTTCTGCCATTTCTTCAGGATCGTCCGGATCGATCAAACTTTCCCGCACTTGATCCCAAGCATTGATCAGAAAGAAAATGCTTAATCCACGACCTTTGATATAATTTTCTAGATAACGTCTTTCACCCATTGTACAAGGCTGAGTTGCCCTGAGTACAAACAAAATTGCGTGACAGTTGTTGATGTAACCGAGAGATAATTCGTTGCGCGATTCTGTATCGTTGAGTCCGGGACTGTCTACTATTTCTATGCCTTTTTCTAGCAAAGGTAAGGGATATTCTACTACGGCGCAGTCGATATCTGGAAATGCTGGTTTCTGTTCTGATTCTAGGCGTTTTGCTTCAGCGGGGTCGATTGTGTAGTCTTGTTTGAAACTTTTAAAATCGAGTTGTTTGGGGCTTTTGCCGTCGTTGAAATAAACGGTGACATTTTTTTCGGGGCCGTAGCGCAAAATTGTCAGCAAAGCAGTACAGGGATTGACATCGCTGGGAAGCAAGTTTTCGCCGATTAAGGCATTTAGAAAAGTGCTTTTGCCGCGTTTCATGTCGCCTAATACGAGGAGCCGAAATACTCCTTGGCGCAAGTTTTTGCTGGCGAGATTGATGTCGGCGCTGTCTGTTTCTAAACCGAGTTTTCCTGATGCTTCGATTCCGGCTAATTCCGATCGCTCTATGGATGTGACGATGTTGCTCAGGCGATCCGCAATTTCTCGGCGCACGGCGGATACTCGCTCTAAATCGTTGAGAAAGCTGCTAGTTTCTACTTTGAGGTTCATGGTTGTTTTCTGATTGTTTACTGCTGGATATTTCAAAACCAAGCTATTTCATGATGGTGTTCGTGCAAAAGTTATTTGATTCGCTATTCCTCGCGAACAATGTGCAGTACAGACCTGAAATGACTACAATAGCCTGTTAGTTAATTCTTGGGATTCTTATCTTGAAAAAGTATTTTGTAACCAATGAAAGCAATTGCTCCCACCATCACCGCAGTTCCTAGCCAAGATGCTACACGCAGGGCAACCAGCGCTACAATTGCCAGACCTGTAAATTGACTGATTGCTATGATTTTTCGGCGCCATAGTTGCAGTTTGCTTTGAGTATTGTTATCTGGTTCTTCGTACTTTCTCGTTATATTCTCTGGTACCGATCGTTCGATTTCCGATTCTAGTTCGCGGAGTCGAAGTTCTTGTTCTCGCTTCCGAAGTTGTTGTTCTTTGTGTCGGAGTTCTCTGGCTTTTTCATCGGGATCGTTCATAGGTTTGACCTTTTTTTATGTGGAAATATGTGTTGTTTATTGTCAATATTGCACAGCCATAAGTTCTCTACGACTGTAACTCACATTGTCAGCGGTGTCGAGAAATGTTAAGAAATATCAAAAAGGGCGATCGCCTTTTTCGACCGATCGCCCAAATGCAGTGCTGCGAAATCAATATCCTTCCGGGCCGATGGTAGTGCGATCGCACTCCGCGTCGGACAAATCCACTAAGCGCGCTCGAAATAAGTTGCAGCCAGCTAATTGAGCTTTGGTTAACTTTGCTTTCTCCAAATTAGCTCTGCTCAAATCAGCATATCTCAAATCGGCATTGCTCAAATCTGCATTGTACAAATCCGCACCTTGTAAATTGGCTTTATGCAAATTTGCTCCTTGCAAATTGGCGTGGCGCAAATTTGCTCTAGATAAATTAGCTCCTGATAAATTAGCTTCAGACAAATTTGCCTGATAAAGTTGAATGTCGCCCAATTCAGCATCTTGTAACTGTGTTTTGTAAAGATTGGCTTGAGTCAGATTTCCGTAGGGCAAATAAGCTCGCGTCAGCACGCTACCAGAAAGGTTTATTTCTGGCAAATCTGCTTGAAACAAGTTATCTCCACTTAAGTCAACGGCGTTAAAGTTTCGCTGGCCTTCAGAATACTGAGCGAGCAATTCCTCAGCGCTTAGCTTTTGCATTTTCAACCCTTAATGACGACAGCTTTTGCAGCCAATTCATAATGATAATTGATGGTTCTTATTCTGCGTATTTATACTTAGGTATCTTATTATGTTAAGCTTGTGTAACAACGATCGTATTTTTTCTAAGATTTTTTTTATATTTGTAAATTTCTGGGTTGCTCGACCATGCTTGCCGTCAGTAATGTCAAGATCGATAAACAAACCAAAGCTGATTCTCTACTGAAATATGCCAGAACTTCCTCCCTCCATTGCACAGCACTACCACGAACGGACGAAATACGATCCCCAAACCCTTGCTGCCAAAAGCAGACAGCTAGATTGGACAGAGCAACCAGTTCCGTTCAAAGAATATAAAATTGGCGCGTATTTTGACCTGAAGCCTTATCTAAAAGACCCCTCAGACGATCCAAATTCCCCGGATGATGCCAGTTGGTGGCATCGGTTGTCCAGCTTGTTGCTGTGCAGCTACGGGCTGACGGCGAAGGTGCAGACGGTAGATGACAGCTACCTGTATTTGCGATCGGCACCATCGGCGGGCGGGCTCTACCCAGCAGAGGTTTATTTAATCTCGCGGGGTACGCCACAGTTGCCGGCGGGACTCTACAATTATCAGTGCAGAACTCATTCGCTGGTTCATTTTTGGGACAGCGAAGTTTGGCCGGCCCTGCAAGCGGCTTGTTTCGGATCGCCGGTGTTAGAAAATACCCAATTGGCGATCGCCGTTACCACTGTTTTCTTCCGTTCTTCTTGGCGTTACGCAGATAGAGCTTATCGGCGAATCTTTCTCGACACTGGTCATTTATTGAGCAATATCGAGTTAGCTTGCGCCATCAACGATTACCGACCTCACCTGATTGGAGGATTCGCAGACGAAGCTGTCAATCAATTACTGTATATCGACTCGCAGCAAGAAGGAGCGATCTGTTTAATTGGTTTAGCTGACTTGCTAGACATCGACCAAAATTTGCCAAAGTTTAAAACGGCTTTGGCAGGAAAAACGACGACAGATTACCCGAAAATTTCCGAAGGTCAAATTTTAGAATACCTCCATAAAGCGACACAGTTAGAATCAGATCCCACTGGAGTAGATGGCTGGAAACTTGATGAAAGTGAAGGAGATTTAGAGGACAAATATAACTTTCCATTTTGCACTAAAGTTTCGACTGTCACACCTTCGATTCCTTGGGGAGTGAATCTGGAAGGTTTAGAAAATATGATGCTGAAGAGGCGTTCTACCCGTGCTTATACAGGTGCTTCTTTGAGCTTGGGCGAACTCCTAGCGTTGCTTGATTTTACTTATCAGTCGCAGCACTATATCGACCAAGGATTAGACGGTTATCCAGACTATTTCGATCTGAGTTTGATTCAGACTTTTATTGCGGTTTCGGGAGTGCATGGGTTAGAAGAAGGTTGTTATTATTACGCTCCGAAAGCTCAAGAATTGCGGCAAATTCGGTTCAAAAATTTCCGCAGGGAGCTGCATTATTTGTGTTTGGGGCAAGATTTGGGCAGAGATGCGGGGGCGCTGTTGTTTCACACGGCGGATTTGAATAGGGCTGTTGCCAAATATGGCGATCGCGCTTACCGATATTTGCACATGGATGCGGGTCATTTGGGCCAGCGGTTGAATTTAGCAGCGATTCAACTGCGTTTGGGTGTCAGCGGTATTGCGGGCTTTTTTGACGATCTCGTGAATGACGTTCTCGGTATTCCTACGAGTGAGGCTGTGCTTTATATCACAACTCTGGGCAGACCGCGATCGTGAGGATGAGTGCGATCGTTCTAGTAGACATCATATGAGTTAAATGAAATTTACCCAGATCGGGCGAGAAACCGGGTTTCTACGAAGTTTTATGTTGAGTAACGAGAAGTTTAGAAAGAAACCCGGTTTCTGAAGTCTCGGCCACTCAGTAGACTTTTAGAGATTACTCATGGGAGGCGAGAAACCGGGTTTCTACTAAACTAAGAAGGACTGAAGCCCAACAACATACCTTTCTGAGCAGCGTTATAAATCAATTAAAATTGCTATTTCCCAATACAAAACCTGCTAAATATTCTATCCAAGACTGATTCCGTCACTTCTTCGCCCGTAACTTCCCCCAATGCTTGAATTGCGCCGCGCAAATCTATTGTCCAAAAATCTAAAGGCAATTTGTTGCTAATAGTATCCGTGCATTCTTCCAGCGAAATTTTAGCTCTGGTTAAAGCTGCTGCTTGCCGCTGGTTGATTGCTAAATCTGAGTTTTCTGCTTGCAAATTTCCGCCGCTGACAGCATCTAATATGGCTGTTTCTAATTCTTCTATACCTCGATCCAAGGCGGCCGCCGCGGTGACTATCGAGTGAATTTCAGAGGAAAAAGGTAATTCTGGGATTGTTTTTACTAGGTCAATTTTGTTGATGATTATAATGAGCTGGCGGTGTTTTACTTGTTCGTAAATTTCCCGATCGCCTGCTGTCCAACCAGATTCTGCGTCAATTGTCAACAATACTAAATCGGCTTGTTTGGCTGCGGCGCGCGATCGCTCTACACCGATTTTTTCTACCCGATCATCCGTTTCCCGAATGCCCGCTGTATCCAGCACCTGCACCGGAATCCCGCCCACAACTAGCTGCGACTCTACCACATCCCGCGTCGTTCCAGGCAAATCTGTGACGATCGCCCGATCGCTCTTACTCCACGCATTCAACAAACTCGACTTTCCCACATTCGGGCGTCCGACAATCGCCACTTTCAAACCGGTTCTCAACAATTCACCGCGATCGGCCGTCGCCAAAATCCTTGACAATTCGTTCAAAATCTGATTTATTTCCAAACAAGTTTGAGCTTCATCTAGAGGCGGCAAATCTTCCTCAAAATCAATTCTCGCCTCAATTTCTGCCAACACATCCAAACAAATTGCTCTTAATTTGCGAATTGGCTGGGCTAATTTTCCCTGCAAACCAGCTAAAGCACTTTGTGCGGCGGCGGGTGATTGTGCTCCCACCAAATCTGCAATGCTTTCAGCTTGAGTTAAATCTAACCTTCCATTCAAAAAAGCCCTGAGCGAAAACTCTCCCGGCTGCGCCAATCTCGCCCCATTTTCTAAACACAACTGCAACACTTGCTGCACCGCCATAATGCCGCCGTGACAGTGAAACTCCACCACATCTTCGCGGGTGAAAGAACGGGGCGCTTTCATGATTAACAACAAAGCTTCATCGACTAATTCTTGAGTTTTGGGGCGGCGGATGTGGCCGTAAAGAATGCGGTGAGATTCCCAAATTTGCCCTCCTGGAGCGCGAAACAGGGTTTCGGCAATTTTTAAGGCTGCGGCACCGGAAACTCGCACAATGCCGACGCTGCCTTGTTGGGGAACGATCGCAGTGGCGATCGCTGCGATCGTTCCTCCTTTTGTTAGTGATTCAGACATTTTTATGATTCACACATTCCAAAGTTATAGATATCTCATTGACAGAATAAACAATTTCAGCGAGGTTTTTCCAAGATATTAAAAGAGGGTGGCCGCCGCGCTTGAGTGCGATCGCGAATCCGTTAGGTAAGCCCTCGAACCGGATCGCCCGGAAAGCCCCATTCAGTCGATTTTAGATTGTAGATTTGAGATTTTAGATTGACTTAGAGCGCAGTGAATCTGGGGGTTGAACAGGAGTCGGAAATTTTGGGTGGCGGGCGACGAGTGTCCGAAACCAAGTATCCGTTTTTGGGCCCGAGTCAGGACGCGATCGAACTTAAAAAATTAGTCCGCCAAATCTTTTGGCTATCTTGACACTCTCAGGTCTTTCATACGCTGAGATTCTGCGGACAAAGTAGGCTTGGGTAAAACCCAAAGTCTAACTCTCGCTGGGAGTCGTCAAACACCGTCTACCCAGTTGGTTTAGGTCTAAACCTAACTTACTGGCTACTTTTCTCAAAATAATTAAAGTCAGTGAAGGAGTCGCCCCCTCCACTGCTCTCCAAAACGGAACGTGATAGTTTCCCATCATTGGGCTCCTCAATAAAACGGCTGTTGT
>NZ_JAEQDD010000124.1:0-13766 GCF_020737885.1 Microcoleus sp. PH2017_34_RAT_O_A
ATTTTATGCCCAAATTCGTAGGGGCGGGTTCGCCATTAATTCTGTCACCAACAAACAATCTCAAAAACCCGCCCCAACCCAACCAATAACCCCCAAAAATCTCCCCGCCACATGGTTAAATTCAATGTATTGTTAATTTTTGGGCTGGGTGGGGGCGGGTTTTTATAATTGTCGTTGGGTGTCATATATTTCGGTGAACCCGCCCCTACAGGATTGTGATACAATATTCGATATTGTGTTGATTACAAAAAATATGAAATACAATCCCAATATTCATCATCGTCGTTCTATTCGTCTCCCCGGATATGATTACAGCCAACCTGGTGCATATTTTGTGACAAGTTGTATTTGGCAACGTCAGTGTTTATTAGGTGACATTGAAGAAGAAAATATGCTATTAAGCCGTTACGGTGAAGTAGTCAACTTTAATTGGTTTAATCTCAAGACAGTATATCCTCATATAGAATTAGATTCTTTTGTCATTATGCCGAATCATTTTCATGGAATCATCATCATAAAAAATCAGGATAAACGTCATGGGTTATCGGAAATTGTGAGAGGTTTTAAAACATTTTCTTCCAGTCGTATCAATCAACTACGCCGTGTTTCAGGAATCCAGGTATGGCAAAGGGGTTATTACGAACATATTATTCGCGATGAGACAACGTTTGCCAAAATTCAGGAATATATTATCAACAATCCGTATAAGTGGGAAACCGATGAAATGTACCCATCTAAAAAATTTTGCAATTCCAAGAGAATCAATATTAAATTAGACAGTAAAAATGTATTATTGATGAATTTACGATCTTAAAAACAGAATTCGTAAGGGCGGGTTCGCCAGCGAAGTTGTCACTCACAAACAATCTCAAAAACCCGCCCAACCCAACCAATAAGCCCCAAAAACCTCCCCGCTACATGGTTGAATTCAATGTATTCTTAATTTCTGGGTGGGTGGGGGCGGGTTTTTATAATTGTCGTTGGGTGTCATATAATTCGGTGAACCCGCCCCTACAGGATGGTGATAAAATATTCTTTATCGTATTTTATGCCCAAATTCGTAGGGGCGGGTTCGCCACCGAATTTGTCACTCACAAACTATCTCAAAAACCCGCCCCAACCCAACCAATAACCCCCAAAAACCTCCCCGCCACATGGTTAAATTCAATGTATTCTTAATTTTTGGGCTGGGTGGGGGCGGGTTTTTATAATTGTCGTTGGGTATCATATATTTCGGCGAACCCGCCCCTACAGGATTGTCCTGATATTGATTGTCAATTAATTTATTATCATCATATCATCTACTAACAAAAACCATGAAATCAGCGGACAAAAACAATCTATTTTTCCTAACATTCCTCTCCTTCAGCACCTTAGCAACTTGGGAAACAGGACTTTTCACCCCATCCCAAATAGCCACAGCCCAAATCACCCCCGACACTGACGGCACGAATACTCAAATCACCCCCAGTGGCAACCAATTTAACATCCAAGGCGGCCAACAATCCAGCGACGGTACAAATCTATTTCACAGTTTCCAACAATTTGGTTTAACTCAAGGACAAACTGCTAACTTTATCTCAAATTCCAACATCCGCAATATTTTAGGGCGAGTTGTCGGCGGCGATGCTTCCATAATTAACGGCTTAATTCAAGTTACGGGCGGCAATGCCAACTTATTTTTAATGAATCCGGCGGGGATTGTTTTCGGTGCAAATTCCAGCTTAAATGTTCCCGGTTCTTTCACCGCGACTACTGCTACAGGAATTGGTTTCGGCAATAACTGGTTTAGTGCAGTTGGCGCGAATAATTATGCACAATTAGTCGGAAATCCGAACAGTTTTGCTTTTACAAATCTACAGCCGGGAGCAATTATCAATTTAGGTAGTTTGGCTGTGAAACAGGGACAGAGTTTAACTTTGTTGGGCGGCACGATTGTGAGTACGGGACAACTTGCTGCACCGGGAGGCAATATTACGATTGCTGCGGTTCCGGGTGAGAATTTAGTGAGAATTAGTCAGCCAGGAAACTTATTGAGCTTGGAGATTCAACCGCAATCTGTGGCTGGTAGTTTGCCTCAAACTTGGGTGTTGCCAGTTACATCTTTGCCACAGTTGTTGACGGGTGAAGGGATAAGTGTAAGAGAAGTGACAGTTAATTCTCAAGGAGACGTAGTATTAACTGGTTCGACGACTCAATTAAAAAATGGAGATGCTTTTTTCAACGGAACTATTAGTACGTTATCTACAACTGATAAAATCAACAGTGGCTCCGTACTTTTACAGGCTCTCGGTAATATTATTACAACAGATATTAATACTAAATGGTTCGGTGCATTAGGCAGGGGAAATTCAGGCAATATCACTATTACCAGCACAGCAGGAGGCATAAACACTACTGCTGGCACTTTATCTAGTTATTCGTATAATGGCAATGCTGGTAATATAACACTCAATGCTCAACAAAATATTGTCACTGCTAGTTTAGAATCAGCACTAGATCAATATGTCACTGGTTATGTCAAAACAGGAAACTCTGGTAATATTTCGATTACTAGCACGGGAGGCTCCATCGATACCAGTGCTGGAGGTTTAGACAGTAGAGCAAATAATGGTAATGCCGGTTCCGTTACTCTACAAGCTAAGAATAATATTACTACTGCTGAGATAATAACTCTTCTCTTGGGCGGGACAAGTGGCAATAGTGGCAATATTTCGATCGTAAGTACAGAAGGAAGCATAAATCTTAATGGTGGTAGCTTACATAATAAAAATTCTCAACCAGATAATTTTGCTTACAAATTAGATACAGGAATTACATTCGGAAAAGGAGGTTCTATTTATCTAGAAGCTAAAAATGATATTACAACTGGCATAATTTATACTAGAGTCACTAATAATGGCGTAGGGATTAGCGGCAATATTTCTATTTTAAGTCGAACAGGAAATATTAATCTCAGTGGTACACAGATATCAACCAATTCTGACAATAATAACGGTGGTGTAATCAGATTGGAGGCTAATGGCAATATTAATGGTTATCAAATTTCTACGACTGGTAGGCAAGAAGGTGGTGCAATAAGTCTCAAGAGTGGTGGTTCGATCAATTTGGATTCGCTCAATGCCGATGGTGAAAACAGCAAAGGTGGAAATATTACGGTTCAAGCTCAAAATGGTATTCAAATATCACCGGGTAATCCAATTTTTTCTCGTTCTTCTGGGGGGAATGGTGGTAATATCACATTATTTAATACTAATCAAAATATAAGCATTGGTAGTGCAAATACCGAGTCTAAATCACAAGGTGGCAATATTGACATTACTAATACCAATGGTAATATCAATACAAATCAATTGGTTGCCGGTGCTTATGTACCTGCTTCTCCCCCATTCACAACTCAAACGGGTGGTAATATTAATGTAAGTGCTGGCGGCAATATTACTACTACTATTGTTGCGTCACAAGCTCAGCAACAAAGCGGTTCAATAAATCTTAATAGTAATGGTTCTATAAATACTCAAAATCTGTTTACTGTAGGTAATAATAATGGTGGAAATATCACTCTCAAAAGTGGCACTACGATCAATACCACTGCTGGACTGATCAATGCAATGGGTGGTAATAATGGCGGTAATATTTCCCTCGAAGCCACCGGCAATATCAATACAGGCGGAATTGGCAGCGCTCTATTATTAAGCGGATTTAACGCTAATAGTGGTAATCTTCGCATTCAAAGCGGCGGTAATGTTAACACAACTGCTGGCCCAATTTTTACTGCGGCAGCCAATGGTAGAGGTGGAAATGTAGCCATAGAGGCTAAAGGAACTCTGGCTACATCTAGTATTCACTCCCAAACTTTCGCTACCAATACTAATGTGATTGGTGGCAATATCGATCTCACGGCAAAGGAATCAATTACTGCGGCGGGAAATATCGAGACTAACCGCAATAATATTACATTTAATGCTCCGTTAAGATTGGCGAATGACCTGTCTGTAAAAATCTCTGGTACAGGTGATATTACTTGTAAGTCTACAGTTGACGGGCCTTACAATCTGACGGTTAAACCTGATACGGGAATGGCTCAATTTTTCGCTCCTATCGGTAACGTGACTCCTCTCAATACCGTCAAAATTGAAAATGATATTACAAGAACGACTGTCGCAATCAATATTTCTACAACTAATAATATTACCACGCAAAATATTACTTCTCCGTTGGGTATTTCTTTGTACAGTGAGAAGGGAGCAATTCAAACGGGGAATCTTAATTCTAGTTCCTCTACTAATGGTGGAAATATTAGTCTAAATGCTGGTGGCAATATTACTGTTAATCAAATTGACAGTCAGAGCATGGGTAATGGTAGAGGTGGAGATATCTATGTTTGGACTGAAAAGTTTTTTCGATCAATCAATTCTTTTTCAGATAGAAATGGGGTTGCTGCTAGCATTTCGTCTGCTGGAGATGCTGGGGATAAAGGCGGTACAATTTTGCTGCGTCACGGCGGTAATGGACTGACGCCTTTTATTGTTGGCGATTCAACAACTAATGGAACTGCTGGTGCTATTACTCGGGGAAATGGCACGTCTTCACAAATTTTGTCTGGTAATAGATATTTTTATACATACAAACAGGATACAGAAAAGATTGAAATTCGATCGACCCCAGAGCCTCAGCCATCACTTACACCGACTCCTTCAGCAACGCCGACTCCTGCGACTGCAACTACTCCAGCGACTGCGCCTGCAACTACTCCAGCGACTGCACCTGCAACTACTCCAGCGACTGCGCCTGCAACTACTCCAACGACTGCGCCTGCAACTACTCCAACGACTGCGCCTGCAACTACTCCAGCGACTGCGCCTGCAACTACTCCAGCGACTGCGCCTGCAACTACTCCAGCGACTGCGACTGCAACTACTCCAACGACTGCGCCTGCAACTACTCCAACGACTGCGCCTGCAACTACTCCAGCTACTGCGCCTGCAACTACTCCAGCGACTGCGCCAACAACCGCACCAACTCCCGCACCTTTACTTATACCCAGACGCCAGCCACCACAGGGTTTATCCCCCGCCGCAACTCCCACCCCAACACCGGAAAGCCCGATCGCAACTCCCACCCCAACACCCGATCGCCCGATCGCAACTCCCACCCCAACACCCGAAATCCCATCCCAAACACCCGCAATCTCGATCGCAACCCCAACCCCAACCCCATCCCCAACACCCGAACCCGCGCCGATCGATTTTTCCCCCATCGAAGAACTGCTAAACACCAATTTCTTCACACTACCGCCCCGCACAACCCGCACACAGCCCTCAGCCCCAACAATACCAAGCGCGAGCGATCGCATACCCGCCGCACCCACAATTCCCCCGATCGCCCAACTCACCGCCCCGATCGCACCTCCAAGCTCGATCGCACCTCCAAGTGCGATCGCACCTCCAAGTGCGATCGCACCCAATCCAACACCCGCACCCCTACAATCGCCTTACAATCCGCCTGTAGCAGCAATTCCACCTGTAATTGCACCCTCTTTCTCTCCCATTCCCGCACCCATTCCCCCAGCCGCAGTAGCACCCGCCCAAAGCGAAAATCCGCAACAAGATTTAGCTTATTTAATTGGCGATTCATTAGGAGCAAAAACCACTATCACCCCAAATCCTGAAACAGGAAGCAGCACTTTTAACTGGGCATTTACTGATCCAAAGAACAACTTTTCCCTCACACCACCGCCCGTTGAAAAACCGAATCTTACTTTAATAACGCCTCCTGAAAACCCGCCAGAAAAACCGCCCGAACTTGGTTCTTCTGCTACAGAACAACCCGATGGCTGGATAGTCTTAACTCCTACTCCTGCGCCTACTATTGAGCCACCCGTTGAGGCGATCGAGCCTAATTCCTTGGCAAACATTCCCGAAAGTACTCCGCCGCCAACTCCAGCACCCGCACCAATTCCAGCTCCAGCACCCGCACCAATTCCAACTCCCGCACCAGCTCCAGCACCCGCACCAATTCCAACTCCAGCACCAACTCCAGCAGCCGAAACTCCCCCACCCGCAAATATTCCCAATCTTTTTCCCTTAGAAATTAGCAGATTTAGCGTTGAACAAGCTTTAGATCAAG
The DNA here is from genome assembly GCF_020737885.1 of Microcoleus sp. PH2017_34_RAT_O_A. Classification (NCBI taxonomy): domain Bacteria; kingdom Bacillati; phylum Cyanobacteriota; class Cyanophyceae; order Oscillatoriales; family Microcoleaceae; genus Microcoleus; species Microcoleus sp. PH2017_34_RAT_O_A. The sequence continues at coordinate 6,130 of NZ_JAEQDD010000124.1, forward strand.
GCAATGCTGATGAGGCTATTGCCTTAATCGATAAACTCTTTGAACAAGACTATGAAAACTACTTTAAAGAAGATTTTACTGACAAAAGAGTCAATGTTGAGTACATCAGAGAAACTCTGAAAACAATTAAGACAGAAACCGGAAAACAAGCCGTAATAGTTTATGCGTTCGCCAGTCTCGAATCATTGTCGCTAATATTAGTAGTTCCCGAAGGCCCTCCAATCCTGAAATCTATTAAAGTCAATCGTGTAAACTTGAATAAAATCGTAAATGAATTTCAAAAAAATATCTCAAATCCAGATAGTCTTGAAGATAAAGACTTGGCAAATGCGAAGCAACTTTATGATTTTTTTGTTGAGCCAATTTCTAAAGAATTAGCAGAATTAAATATAGATACGCTAGTTTTTTCCTTCGATGCAGGTTTGCGACAATTGCCCATAGCAGCTTTGCACGACGGGGAGCAATTTCTAGTAGAAAAGTACAGCCTCGGCTCAATTCCCAGTGTCAGCTTGACTAGCACTAATTATGAAAGCTTAAAAAACGCTCAAGTTTTAGCAATGGGCGCTTCCCAATTCCCCCATACTAATAAACCAAAGTTGCCTGCGGTGCCGATCGAATTATCTGCGATCGCCGGTACCAGAAGCAACAGCCAAAATGCTGGTGAATTACCGCTGTGGCGCGGCCGCTTTTTTCTCAATCAAGATTTTACCGTGGAAAATCTCACCAAACAGCGGCGGCAGCAACAGGCTTTTGAGATTGTTCACCTAGCTACTCACGCCAGCTTCCCGCAACATCAAAACGGACGCAAGGAGGCTGAAATTGACCTGTGGAACCGCTCTTTGGCTCTGGATAAATTTCGGTTGGCGAAGTGGTACGATCGCAGGCAAGTACAGTTATTGGTGTTGAGTGCGTGCGAAACTGCGATCGGCAATAGTGACGCAGAAATGGGTTTTGCTGGACTGGCAGTCCGCAGCGGTGTAAAATCAGCTTTGGCGAGTTTGTGGAAAGTTAATGATTTTGCGACTTTGGGGCTGATGACTGAGTTTTATGCTAATTTGCGATCGACTCCCATTAAGGCTGAAGCCCTCAGACAAGCTCAACTGGCGATGATTCGCAAACAGGTCGCGATTAAAGATGGTAAGTTGGTGGGGAGTCAAAAAAGGGCGATCGATCTTACTCGGGCCGGACAAGTACCAAATTCAGATTTATCTCATCCCAAATTTTGGGCCGGATTTACACTAATTGGCAGTCCTTGGTAATCAGCTAGCGCGCATCTAATTTTAATACCCAATTGTCAAAAAATCTTTTTTGCAAAAATGAGATGCTCCAGGCCAAACGTAAAACTAAACTCTTTAGCCAAGCAAAAACCATGAGCAACTTTACTAAAATATTCAAGTCAAAAGATAAATCCTCAATCACCTTGAGTTTAGAGGAATCCGTCGCGGCGATCGCACTTGTCGCAGCGGAGGCTAATTCCCCTGACGCCGATGCAGATATCTTAGAAAGCATACTTTGGGATTCAGAAATATTTGCTGAATTCTCGGAAGATGATATGTCAGAAATGTTTCAACATTTGGCAAATATTATCGCGGAAGATGGTTTGGGAGGATTATTTAATACCGCCCATGAATCACTTCCAAATGAGGTGGTTTTGGATACTTTTGCCATTGTCGTAGCAATGTTTGTCGTAGATGATGAAGTGTCGAAAAAGCACCGGGATTTTCTCAAGGAATTTCAAGAAGTATTAGGTGTAGACGATGAGGAAGCCGAAGAAATTATCGGGGATGTAATTGCTGCATACTCCCACCTAGAAATCGAAGAGGCTGATTTCGATTTAGAAGAGGAGCCGTTGTACCTGTCTGCTAAACGCAATTTTACTGTCTCAATTCCAGTTGACAAGCAACGAGGCGGTAGGATTGATGATGGAGAAGGCTATGTTGCATTTTCTGATGGCTTTGGTGTTTTGCTGAAAATTGATTATTTCCAGACGGCTAGCGAAGTGGAAAAATTAATCGAGTCAGCGGGCGAATGGGCTTATCTTACTTCGTTTCTTAACAAGTTTATTGACGATCAAATTCTCGCTAAATTTGCTGATTCTAAGTTGCTCTACACTGAATATTTAGAAGATGAAGAAGCTTATTTTGCAGTGGTCGATTTACCGGGGAGTGCAACTCTCAGCGTGCAAGAAAAAGATGCCGCAGCTACTAAAGTGGATGCTTACCGGGGATTTATGGCTTTTATAGTTGACGATTTTTGCTACACGGTAAGTTGTCAGCGAGTTTATCAGGCTAAGGATGAATTGGGTTCTCTTGAGTCGGAGGTTGAGGGCATTATGAACAAGATTTTTGACTTTATTGAGACGATCGAATTTTCTGAGGGCGAATAAACATGATTTATAGCGGATTGAGGGAAAGATTAAGTATTGATGAATCAATCGCTCAATCGCTCAATCAAAAATTTCTGTAGGGTGCGTCGCCAGGGAGATTTGCGCTTGAATGCTAAAGATTTACCGAGGCGACACACCCGAAGAAACTTCTAGATATTAGAGTAGAGGTTTTTTGCATTGACACTCTCAGCGCTCTTCGCGACTGAGATTCTTAAGAAATTTCGTTCTTAATATCCCTATTGCTAGGGTTCCTGGGCGCAATCCTATTGCCAAAAAATGGCAGGCTGCTATCCTTGCCTTTGGGCAAGCTCCTCAAGCGTTTAAGGGGCTCGGGCCCTTGGTTCCGTGGAGTCCCCGCGTACCTTTAATATATGGTAGGCATTTGCTTCCCAGGTTTACACCTGTGTATCCATCCCAATAAGAGAGTGTAACGGCAAAAGACCTTTTTACACTGCTAAAAATGTTAAGAATTAAGAAAAATTCACGGCGGTTTTAACCGCCCGTGCCACTTTCATCTCAGGTCTAAAGACTCAGAGTTTTCCGCTTGCCGAACTTTTTTTATAAAATAGTGCGATCGAGAATTCGGCTGTTTTGACCAATTCTCGATCGCACTTCCAACTCAAATCACTCAACCGCAGTCGAGAGATAGCAGCAATTAGTGGGCCCTTGCGACTAATTAGTAGTCTGAGCTTCCACCAATCTTTGCTTGAGTTCTTCCAAAGCGCTCGCCCAGCGCGGATCTGGCTGCACCGAACCGGAATCAGCACTCGAAACCGTTGTTGTTGACTGATTGCGGCGAGACTTGTTGTTATCACCGCGACGGCGATTGCTTTTGCTAGAACCGCCACCTCCACCTTGGGTAGGAGGAGCCGAGCGCTGCTGTTGCTGCGGTGCAGGGACTGGCTGCGACGGCGACGATGATGCCAACTGCGGGGCAGCAGGCGATGATGACTGTTGCTGATCGTCTTCGCCCTTCTCAGATTTACCCTTAGAGCGGGGTAAGGCCTTCTCTATTTTCAGGGGGTTTTCTTTGAACATCAAGCCGTTGTATTTCTCAATAACTTGATCTGCTTGTTCGTCGGTTAGCACCGTCACAAAGCCAAATCCTCTGCATTTACCAGTTTTGCGATCTGTAATTACCTTTGTGGTAACAGATTCGCCTTCGGGTGCAAAAACTTCTTGCAATTCTAGGCGATCGAGTTCCTTCGGTAGATTACCAACATAAAGACGAATAGACATGAAAAATTCCTCCAGATTGGGATTTTAATTAGTTTGCTCGAACAAAATTACCTGAAGTCAAATCAATATTGACCGCAGGGAAACACCGCATAACCACAGAATTTGCACATTCCTCCCACCAACCTTGACAGCTCCCCCCACCTTTTAGAACAAAAAGATGATTTACTCTGATCGTGCCGGAACTGAACCGCCAATGCAGAGAGCTTTTAAATCTCAGGTTGTTGTGTAAACTTTTAGTCATCACTCAAATGTTTAGGCTATTGGCTGTTCTGTATTACTTGCTTCCGGTTTTGATTCAGAATGTTTATAGCCAGCGCCGTGTAGAAATTTATGTCCAAGGATGTCAATTGCGAGCGATCGGAATGCCAGTATTCAGTCTAATACAGTGAGGGAGAAAATCGCTAACATTTTTTCAGCCAGTAATCTTACCTCACTTCTAATCTCGCTCCTAATGTTGAGGACTACTCATTTACCCGGTATCCCTCAAATCGGGCCCGGCAGCGTCCGACCATTCTTTAAAGGTATCACAGCCTTGGTAACAGAGCTAGTTATTTAGCAAGATTTCATGCTGTATTGAACGAAAACCGTATCTGAATCACTTTTCTGAATTCATTCCGCAGAGCTAAATTCGCTGTCGAAAAAAAACAGCCGACAGGCGGCTGGCTGAACTTGCTGTGTTGGGAGGTTGACAATTTTTACGCAATGCCTTATCGATTTTAGCCAATTGAAGTTATTGCGCTATTTGGTTCAATCCGATTCATGTAAACAAATGTAACAGAGTGTTGGCAAAAAAGCAACTTTTCTTTACGAAGGGTTGACAGTTGACAGTTGTCCGGCTGGGGGTTGTCCGTCACATTCCATAAAGGTACGTTGTTGCGCTTCAGCGCTCTTTCATATAGACAAGAGCGCTGAAGCGCAACAACGTACCTTGTCTCATCTTCCGCCTTGGATAATGATGTACGCGCCCCAAACAGCAGCAGCAAAGGCCAAAATCGCAGACCAAATCGGATGTCCGCTGTCACTAACGAGTCCTTCTTGACTGCGGAGAGTTTCTAGGTCGATCGCCACAGTAGCACCCCGACGCAGCCAACCAGTCGCCACAACCGGTTTTCCGATCAAATCGGTAGGGCGAGTCGTCTGTTTGAGCAAAAATGGGTACAAAGAGCCGATCGGGCCAATCATCGAAACATAGTGCAACCTCACCAAACCCGTCGCCGTTTGCAAAATCAAATCCTGTCCCAGCCAATTGTCAATACCAGGTCTACCCAAAAGTTGCCCGGAAAGGCGCACAGGTTGAGCATCTAGCGGTAGAGTTTTCGAGTTTGACAAAATTTCTAGTAAACTTGGTGAAGTGGTTTCTCGTGGCGTAATGTCGGGGAAAAAATAGTTAATCCGCATCAAAGTACCGAGACAAAATCCGATCGGCAAACAGCCCCAAAGAATCGATCGATCGCCCAAAAGCCAATCCAATTGCCAAATACTCGTCTTGGAAAACAGCCAGCTAACCATCCACAGCAGTGCAACAATCCCCAGACTCATCGGAATCCCAAAAAACGGCGCACCTTGTAAAAATAGTTTTGAGTCTTTAAATTCGAGTATGGATTTAAACAGAGATAATTTTCCTGTTTTGGGTTTTTCCGGCGACAGACTCGCCAAATCTAACTCAGTCTCCAGTTTCCAGAATTGAGCGTAGAGTTCCAATAGCTTGAAACGCTCTCCCATCAAAGGATGCGTGCTGTTAATTGTCAACCAAATGCGTTCTCGATTGGTGACATCCCACAACAAAATCTGTTTTAGGGGCGCGCGCAATGCAGCACCACCAAAGGTTACAGCTTGTGCGACGCCGACGGGTAACAACAAATCGAAACTTTCGAGGAAAAAGCTAGTTTGTTTTTGTTGTTCGATATTTGCAGCAATGCCGATCGCAATTTTAGTCAGTGCTCGCGTCAAACCGTTGGGATTGCCGGTAATTTCTGCGGAAGTGCGATCGCTAAAATATACTCTGCGGCGCGACAACCACAACATCGGCCAACGCAACAACTTATAAACTCCGTAACTGGTAGCAGAAATTGCGGCGGTGACAACTCTCACAGTACGACGCAAAAAGTCGATCGTCATTAAATCGCACAACCGCTCGCCCCAGTATGCAGTCTGCCAATATATAAGGTAAGGAATCTGAAGCACCAACATCGCCAGCGACATCGGCGCAAAATCCCAGTGAGAAATATGCGCCAACTCCCGCGCGAAAATAGTGGCAATTTCATCATCCGTCAATTGATCTAACAGCCCTTGACTGACAGCAATCCGAGCAAAACGGGGCAAACAGCCGTAACTGAAAGCTACAGGAACATTTAGCGGTAAGAGTTTCAGTACAGGCGTTGGCATATTTTGCTTGGTGCAAAAACTGCGGAGTACGCGCGTCGCTTCCTTGCTGTGCTTGGATAAAACTGAGCCGCGCAGGGTTTCGATACCGCAAAAAAGTTTTAGCAGGGCGTCTGTCAGCCAGGGAGAAGATGCCAAAAGCAATCCGAAAACAAACTGGAGGAAGAGAGTTGGATCTCGGTAAAAAAGCTGAATTGGCTGAAAAATTGGCAGTCTAGTAAATATGTAAAGCTGAACTAATAGAGCATTGATGTTTGTCAGCAGGAATTGTAGGACTAATCGGGCTAGAAAAAATAGGGCGATCGCACTTACAACAGCTTCCACTCGAAAATTCAGCAATTTTAGCGGTTTGAGAGGGCGCGGACTTTTGGTGCGCCCCGCTTGGCGCCAAGTAAGTTCGTAGGTATCTGGGCTGGCGAATCCGGGGATATCTGTTGGGGAACCGGAACTGTTTTCGCCGCTAGTTTCTGTATCGGTTGCGGTTGTTGTAGGGGCGGTGTCCCCGTGCTCGCCCTCTTGTGTCGGGTGAATCGGCGGTTTGGGGGGTGGAGGTGGCGGTGAAATATGTGTGGATTTGGTGTTTGCTGGGGCGTTAGTCGGCTCTAAGGGTGAAAATCCGGTTTTTTTGTCTGCGGTTGGTCGAGCGCCCTTAAGCGTTTCCTTCCGCGATTCCGTTGCTGAATCAAAGGCGACAAAGCCGGTTTCTGGTGTAGTTTCCGGTGGTTTTGGGGGGGTTAATTCTTTTAAAGTGCGATCGGCCCAGGTTTTGATTTGGGTGTTGGGGATGTTGGTGAGGGAAGTGCAAAGGGCGATCGCGCTTTTGAGATTTCCGGTTGCTTTGTATGCCACGACTAATCCCATTTGGGCGCGGATTCCGGGCGGTTGATTTGCTGCGGTTTGGCTGACGGATTCTAAAAGGGCGATCGCGCTTTGGTAATCTTTTTGTTTCAAAGCAGCTAACCCAGCCTCTAGAGACTGTTTCAGAGATGAATCCGCCGAATTTTGATTGTTTGGAGATGCCATAACTGTGATTGCGATCGCGTCTTGTCTAAGATAACCTCACCCGAAGGCAATTCGGCAACTATCAATCTACGGGATGTCACGGATCTTGAGGGAAGATGGCCGAGGTATCCAATGAACATATTTTCCTTAAAACGAGTGGGATGGGCTTCTAGCCCGTCCCGTATTTTCCTTAAAACAATGAGTGGGATGGGCTTCTAGCCCGTCCCAAATCTAAAAAATAAATACAGTATAATTTATCAAATCAGGATTAAATACTTTGAGTTTGAAATATCGAGTAATTCCGAATAATTAATCTGTAGGGTGTGAGAGCTTTAGAAATTTATAAATCCACACGATAAAACTATTTGGACTCACGCACCGCCCTAACGAATGATTTTATCTAATTTTTGTTGATATAATTAGAGCAGTTGTCGATCGGCTAAAATAGATAAGACTTACCCTGCGTGTCACACTTCAATCAACAAGTTGTCAGGTGCGTCAGACTGACGACGAGGCCCAGATCCCCCCTAACCCCCCTTAAGAAGCAGGGTGGATTAATTGTCGAGAGGTTAAATCAAGGCGATGAACGCTATTGACCGACATTATACGAGGCATTTAACAGGTTTAT
>NZ_JAEQDD010000125.1:0-18415 GCF_020737885.1 Microcoleus sp. PH2017_34_RAT_O_A
CAAGCCTATGGCTTTATGAACTTTGATAACTTTCGAGCAAGGCTATTAGCTTGCTTTTCTGATTAGGTTTGCTTATCACCTTGACTCCAGAAGAGCCGTAGAAATATTGGGGAAAGACAACGATGAATCTACTCACAAACCAGGTTTTTAGCCTCCGGGCCCTGAGTACCCTGTCTTAGAGTCCACCTCAAAATCTATGATAACAAATATATTTGGCTTGATTCCATTGGTGACTCTGGGCATTTTGTGGCTTATATTTCAGAAAATAGATAAGTGTTGGCGCAGTGCTATTTTGTCCGCAGCAATTGTTTGGGGAGTTATAGTTGCTTTGTCTACTGAAATTTTGAGTTTATTTAGGTTGCTGACTTTTGAGTGGGTGTTTGGGCTGTGGTTGGTAGCAAATATTCTCGGCTTGATGGTTTATCTAAAATTTAAACCTGTCAAGCCAATTTTTGAGAAAAGTCAAGAGGAGAAATTTTCTAGTGTATTAGTCGGGTTGCTAGGCGGTGTATTTTTTATTTTTGCTGCGGTTGGTTTAGTTGCTGTAGTTGCACCGCCTAACAATTGGGATTCTATGACTTATCACATGAGTCGGGTTGCTCACTGGATGCAAAACCGCAGTGTCGAGCATTATCCCACTTCTTACGTGCCGCAGTTGTATCACCCGCCTGGGGCTGAGTTTGCGATTATGCACTTTCAGATTTTAACCGGGGGCGATCGCTTTGCTAATTTGGTACAGTGGTTGAGTATGGTGGGAAGTGCGATCGCAGTTTCTTTAATTGCTAAGCAACTGGGGGCAAATGGGCGGGGTCAAGTTTTTGCAGCAGTCTTTGCTGCGACTTTGCCGATGGGTATCCTTCAGGGTTCTAGCACTCAAAACGATTATGCTGTATGTTTCTGGGTAGTGTGTTTTGTTTCCTGCGGTTTAGCTGGACTCTCGGCAGGAATAACAGGGATTAATACTTTCAAAATCGGTGCGAGTTTGGGTCTGGCTCTCTTGACAAAAACGACAGCTTATATATTTTGTTTGCCTTTTATTATTTGGTTTTTTGTAGGAGGAATTCAAGGTTTTCGGGGGAAAATGCTGCAACCTATTTTGATAATAGCCGGTGTGACTTTTGTATTGAATGTCGGTCACTTTTGGCGAAATTACGATTTGTTCGGTTATGCGATCGGAGCGCCAGAAAGTTTTACCAAAGAATATAAAATTGAAGCAATTACTCTGCCAACTTTCCTGTCAAATGTCATTAGAAATTTAGGTATGCAAGCTGGTACGAGGATTTCCCGGATTAACGGTGCGATTGTCGGAGTGATTAACGTGCTGCACCGAATACTGGGCGTAGCGACAAACGACGCACGCATCACTTGGCCTCCCGGACAAGTATTTGCGATCGCCACACCCTCATTTAATGAAAATACAGCTACCAATCCCATTCACTTTGGGCTGATATTTGCCAGCATTACACTTATACTTAAAAATCCTATTTGGCAAAAAACAAAAATAGTGATAACTTATTTGATTGCTGTAATAATGACATTTTTACTTATCTGCTTCCTTCTGAAATTACAACCTTGGCACAGCCGCCATCACCTGTCAATATTTGTATTATTTTCGCCAATATTTGGATTGGTAGTATCGCAATTATCAAATCATAAAAACGCAAATTATCTGGTGGCAATTCTGATTTTAATGTCGCTACCGTGGGTTTTTCACAACAACTTTAGACCTCTCGTGGGAGATGGTAACATTTTTAATAGCAGCAGACACGATCTTTACTTTACAAGCCGCCCGAATATCGAGGTTGCTTACAATACAGCAGTAGATTTTGTTAAAGCTCAAAACTGCACGAATATAGGACTTTCTTTTTGGGCTAAAAATGCCTGGGAATATCCCTTGTGGGTGATGTTTCCAGAGCCGGGAAAACCAGCACCTCGCATTGAACATATTTCTACTATCGATCCTGTTGTCAAGCAAAAATTAAATTCCGAACCTTACAAAAGTTTTATCCCTTGTGCGATAATTTACCAGTCTACAAAAAATGACGGCAAACAAGGAAAAGAGATAGTCCTCAAAAATCAAACTTACGCACAAAAATGGTCGATGGAGCCGCTGAGCGTGTTTGTGAAAAAATAAAGTTTTGATTTATTTGATTTAACCGTTGACACCAGATTTTACAACACAAACTGAGATGAACAATATACCTAAGTATTCCTTGATAATTCCCATCTATAATGAAGAAGAAAATCTCCCAGAATTGTACCGACGAATTAGTGCTGTGATGGATCGAATGGACGGCGCTGTAGAATTAATTTTAATCAATGATGGCAGCCGCGATCGCTCTCTGGAAATTTTGCGAGAATTGCACGAACAAGACTCGCGAATTTGTTACCTCAGTTTGGCGCGCAATTTCGGTCACCAAATAGCTGTAACTGCTGGATTAAATTTTTCTAGCGGTCAAGTTGTAGTCATCATGGACGGCGATTTGCAAGACCCGCCAGAGCTAATTCTAGATATGGTAGAACAGTGGCGTCTCGGGTATCAAGTTGTTTACGCTCAGCGCACTCAACGCCGTCAAGAAGGTTGGTTTAAGCGGTTGCCTGCTTATATGTATTATCGCATTTTGCGGAATCTTGCTGATGTTGATATTCCCATAGATACGGGGGATTTTTGTTTGATGGATCGGTGTGTAGTGGATGTGCTCAATGCTATGCCAGAACGCAATCGCTACATTCGGGGACTGCGGGCTTGGATTGGTTTCAAACAAACTGCGGTTAAGTTTGAACGAGATCCGCGTTTTGCTGGCGATGTTAAGTATACCTTCAGCAAATCTTTTGCTTTGGCGATGAACGGTTTAGTCTCTTTTTCAAAGGTTCCTTTGCAACTGTCGATTTATTTGGGTTTATTTTCGGCTTTGGTGTCTGTTTTAATGGCTTTTCTGGTTTTGTACTGGCGTCTTTTCTCTCCGGGTGCGGCATTAAGTGGTTTGACAATTATAATTATGGCGGTTTTCTTTTTGGGTGCGGTGCAGTTGGTCAGTATTGGGATTTTGGGCCAGTATATTGGGCGGATTTATGAGGAGGTGAAGGGCAGGCCACTTTATACGCTGGCTGAAGTTGCTGGTTTTGCCGATCGCCAAAACAAACAAAAATCATCTTAGCAAACAACAGTTGACGAATCTTGCCTAAATCGTCTAATTTGTGTTATGAGTTAAACGATCGCGCCCCACGCAAATTTCCTGCACATCACAAATTTGCTGCCTGCTTAATTGATGCTTTTTTACCCGCTGCGACGCAGGCTACCACTAAACAAGCGCTGCCTAGGGCGATCGGCTTAACAGTTTCACCAAGCAAAATAGCGGATGCCAGAATAGTCAAAAATGGTTGCAATAGCTGAATTTGCCCTACCCTGGCAACTCCGCCAATGGCCATCCCCTCATACCAGGCAAAAAATGCTACAAATTGACTGACAAAACTCACATAGGCAAAACCCAACCACGCCGTCGGTGCAGCGACTAATCCTTGTTTTAAAACCACAAATATTGTCGGCAAAACCTCGAAGGGAGCGATAACTATCAATGCCCAACAGATAACTTGCCATCCACCTAAAGTTTTAGCTAATCGCCCACCTTCGGCATAACCAAAAGCAGCAGCAATGACTGATGCAAATAAAGCTAAATCTGCGGTTTGGAGTTGCCCTGCACCACTAATAATTCCAAAACAAACAACGGTTAAACTTCCGGCGATACTAGCAACCCAAAACCGAGAAGATGGCCGATCGCCCGATCGCAAAACTCCCCCTATTGCTGTTGTCAATGGCAAGATTCCCAATACTACAGCACCGTGGGCGGCAGGTACTCGCTGCATTGCCCAGGCTGATAATAGCGGAAATCCGACAACCACTCCCAATCCGACAACTAATAAACTCCACAATTGCCGTTTAGAGGGAATAGCCTGATGTGTTATTTTTAAAGTAACTGCTGCTAGTATAGCTGCTACTAATCCGCGTCCTAAGCCTACAAAAATAGGGTCTAAATCCTGCACTGCGGCTCTGGTTGCTGGAAGTGTTAAGCTGAATCCAACTACGCCTAGGAAACCGTAAATTAGCCCGATTGTTTCTCGATCGAATTGAAGATGTTTCCAGTGTAGTTTCATTTTTTACCTGTGAAGTAGACTTGTTTTTTTAACAAAGTGCAGAGGCGTAAGAAGAAATTAAAATCGGGAGCATCCCATTTTTGCTTTCAGATGGCGGACAGTTGCATCAGAATAGTATATTTGGATCGCAGCAGTGCGAGCGTCTCGCTCGCGAACCCTGCCACGAGCGAGACGCTCGCACTGTGTAAAAAACGCTTTTTACCAAATTGGGATGCTCCCTTAAAATCAGACTATTCATTACTCCAATACTCGGACTTAAGGGTAGATGTCGCTCTCAAACTGTCAACTGTCAACTGTCAACTGTCAACTGTCAACTGTCTTACCAGACTGCCAAAATCAGTGGCATATTGTTGAGAGCGGAGATGACAGCAAAGTTTTTGCTCGGTGGAAGCGATGATTTTTCTGGACTGTGCAAGATGATGTCCTGTTTGTCAAGTGTGATCCAAGCAATTCCTGACAAGACTTGAATTTCTTGATGATTTTGAGGCAACCTGTACACCTCGTTTTTCATGAGGATTATGCGATCTGGCGCTGCACATTCGGAATATCTTTGAAGCATAGCATCTCCTTGATAATTAACAATCAAAAAGTCACAAATTTTCCCTCAATATCCTAGGAACGGGTTAAATATAGCCTTTCTCAAAAAGATGAAGTATGACTGACAGCTTATATAACCGCTTAGACAAAGAGGGCTGAAGCCCAACAACATACCTCACCTATCTGAGAAGGGCTATAAGTTCCTTGAAAACTGCAAATTATCCCTAAGGTTGTGTTCCCACAACCAACTTGCTAGATGAGCAAGCGAACTCTTAAACTCGCACTCCTAAAAAACGATTTTTACAAAAGCATTTTGCTCTCAAATAGAAGTATTAATTCACTTTAATCAAAAAACTGGAATCTGTGAAGATACGGTTTGGGAAACTTTGATCGGTACAGTTGCTCAATCCACCAACTGTTTTGGTAAAATATCTGAAAACTGTACTGGGCCATTGGACAGAGTAATCGCTTATAGTGTGGCTATAGCGGTTTTCGGTTAGGACACGGCAGAGCGGTGTCTTGTATTTCATTGAATTGAAAATTGCGATCGCCCTGTAGTGTCACGAGCGAATATGTGCTGTGAAAATACCCCTAGACAGACAATCTCCCAAACCGATTTACTTGCAGATTCGCGATCGCCTCAGACGACTGATCCAGTCTGGGACATTACCACCTGGACAACGCTTGCCTTCAATTCGATCGCTAGCTAACACCTTGCAAGTGGCCCGATTGACAGTCATTGAAGCTTACAGCGTTTTAGAAGCAGATAGCTTGATTTATGCTCGCCAAGGCTCAGGATACTTTGTCAGCCATCAAACAGTGCCCACGCCGAGACTGGGAACGGCTTTTCCGTCGCTTCAAGATGCGATCGTCCCAGACAAAGATGGAGGCGGTTTTTGCGATCGCTTCTTGGCTTCAATTCAGGTACAATCGCAAACAGGAATTACTGACTTTAGCTCGGGTTTTCCCCGTCCTTGGGGATTGCAAGACTTGCAAAAAATCGCCAGACGAGCCGTCACCGAAGCCGGAGATACACTCTTCAGATACGGTTTTCCTGGGGGACAGCCGATTTTGCAGCAACAAATTGCTCAAATGTTGGTGCAACAAGGACTCGATATTGCTCCAGAACAATTGATTCTGACTAACGGATCTCAGCAGGGATTGTCTTTAGCGATGCGTCACTATGTCCAAGCTGGCGATCGGGTAATTGTAGAAGCACCAACTTATCACGGAGCACTTGCTATTTTAGAAGATATAGGAGCTAAAATTGTCGGCATTCCCATGACGGTCGAAGGGATGAATTTAGCTATCCTAGAATCTTGTCTCCAGACTCACCGCCCTAAATTAATTTACACGATCAGCACGCTGCACAATCCTACTGGGCTGACAACTTCTCAAACTCATCGCCAGCAGTTATTAGCATTAGCCAGTCAATATGAATGTGCCATTTTAGAAGATAACGCTTACGAAGGACTAAATTTTCAGCCTGTTCCTCCGCCTATCAAAGCCTTTGACCAGCAAAACCTGGTAACATATATTGGGACTTTCTCCAAAACTCTAATCCCAGGTCTGCGAGTTGGTTGGATTATCGTTCCAGATGTCAACTATCAGGCGATTATGAGACAAAAATTATTGCACGATTTTCACGTATCAACTATTTCTCAGGCTATAGTTAGTGAATATCTGGCTTCCGGTCATTACCGCCGACATTTGAATCAGATTCGGATGCAAAACTTGCAGAGTCGAAATGCCATGCTGCAAGCTTTGGAGCGTTACTTTCCCCAGGAAGCAAGTTGGACAGTGCCTGAAGGTGGATTGTTTTTATGGGTGCATTTACCGAATTGCCTGTCAGTGCAAAAAATTTGTCAAGAGGCTTTATCTCAGGGTATTTTGATTGCTTGCGGTACAGCATTTTTCCCCGATCGCAAAGGCTATCCAGCAATGCGATTGAATTTCTCTCTTTTGCCTGAAGAAATTGAACGGGGTATCGCTATTGTTGGTAAGTTACTCCAGCGACATATGATATCAAGCTTGAAAGCAGTATGAATGATATAGCGGTTCTCAAAAAAGTAAGGTACGTTGTTGGGCTTCAGCCCTCTTATATTTATTATATAGTAAGCGAGGTCGCATCAAAAACTCCATTTATAATCATACCTCATCTTTCTGAGAAAGGCTATATATCGCAATCCTTGTCGGATATATTAATCTCTCTCTCTTTCTTTTTTATGCTTCTCTTCGTCTGTCTAATCTGCGGTTAGTTCAAAACAAGAATACTTATGTTCAAACTCTACGAATATTCGCCCTCAGGCAATTGCTATAAAGTTCGCTTGCTCTTAACTCAGCTCAATATTCCCTTCGATCGCACAGAAATTAATATTCTCCAAAAAGAAAGTCGCACACCCGAATTTTTGGTCAAAAATCCCAATGGCCGCATTCCGGTTTTAGAGATTGTACCGGGTAAATTTCTCTTTGAATCGAATGCAATTATGTTTTACTTGAGCGAAGAAACTGAGTTTTTCCCCAGCGATAAATTTGAACGCGCTCAAGTCATGCAGTGGTTGTTTTTTGAACAGTACAGTCACGAACCTTTTATTGCAACTTCTCGTTTTTGGTATTTGACAGGGAAAGCTGAGGAATATCAAGCAGCACTGCAACAGAAACAAGCACCGGGTTATGCTGCTTTGGGGGTGATGGAACAGCATTTAGAAAAAAATGAGTTTTTTGTGGGCGATCGCTATTCTATTGCTGACATCGGTTTATTTGCTTACACTCACGTTGCTGCCGAAGGCGGATTTGATTTGACGGGGTTTCCGGCAATTAAAACTTGGATAGAGCGAATCAAGAATCAGCCTCGATATATTAGCATTACAGATTAAGATTGCAGTCGGCTGCATTCTGGCATTACAATGTAAGTATAATGCCATAAAGTCTCCTATGAATCGACGCTTATTTTTGCTTTGTAGTATTTAAATAAAGAAGTAAAATTGTGAATACTATCATTGATCGTATTATATTAATCCAATATATTGTCCAATAAAAGCATAAAACTATCGTCGCAATCAAGAATTTTGTTGTATAATTTAAACAGATTGCCGGACTTTATATTGAAGGATATAATAATTGAAACCGAGAATCTTTACGCAAGGTTTTCGGGTGTAATTAATCGGGTTTAACACGAGACAAAAAATAAATAATTGTGAATGAAGACAAGAATTTTAGGATTAGATCCGGGCTTGGCAAATCTTGGCTACGGCGCAATTTCTTGTCATATTATCCCCGGTAAACAAGACGAGAATAGCGTTTCCCTAATTGATTGTGGCGTGATAAAAACAACGCCCAAGCAGGAAATGGGACAGCGCCTAAAAACAATTTACGAAGATTTGCATACGGTAATTGACGAGGTAAAACCAGATTTGGCAATTGCCGAAAAACTGTTTTTTTACAAAATGGGAAATACCATACTTGTAGCCCAAGCACGGGGCGTTTTGACGCTAGTATTGGCTCAGTGCGGAGTGCCGCTGTTTGAGTTTACGCCTGCTCAAATTAAGCAAGCTTTGACTGGCCGCGGCAATGCTGATAAATCGGAAGTGCAAGAGGCTGTGGCGCGGGAGTTGGAGTTGGGTTATATTCCGAAACCTGATGATGCGGCAGATGCTTTGGCGGTGGCTTTGACTGGTTGGTACGATGATGATATTTGTCCGAAAAAAATACCCTTGGAAACTGGAAAAATTTGATTTAAGAGCTTGCAAAGCAATACAATCCCAGGTATGCTAGGAAGGTAGGAAATAACAAATCTGACATGAAGAGAATTCGTCTAAATAGAGTTCTGTTGCTTCTTTCAGATTGGCGATCGCTTCTTCAATAGTTTCACCCGGGCTAGCTGTTCCCACTTCAGGGCATTCTGCCACATAAATATCTTTTCCCCAATAAACGATTTTTGTAAAGATACATTTTTGTAAAGATATGAGGCATATTTTTTACGATGCTTACTTAGTTTTCACTCTAATCATTATTTTGGCAAATCGGGCGATCGCCCTTTCTTGACTAAAGTGCGATCGCTCTTTTTTTGAGTATTCCTAACTATGTCGATCCAACACTATAGGCGATTTTTACGGCTTTGACAATCTTTGATGATATCGGGTATATTGCCACTATGTCTGATTTGACATTTAATCTAAAACAACCTAAACTATAGATGGTAGATGCAGAAAGTAAACCCATTGTCTGGCTTAGTGGTGAAGTAAAAACACCCCCCTTTTCTACTGATGCGCGTATTCAAGCCGGATTTCTGCTCCGAAAGCTACAGGATGGCGAAAACCTATCCATGCCATTATCTCGTCCTATGCCAAGCATCGGAGAGCTTTGTCACGAGCTGCGTATAAGCGATTCAGAGACAAGCAAAGCAAGGATTGGCGCATCATTTATCGAATTGATGTAGATGCTATTATTCTCTTAGATGTCTTTAACAAAACCACAAATAAAACACCGAAATTTATAATAGAAAAATGTAAAAAACGATTGAAACAATATGACTGAAACAATACGACCTAATTTGAATTGATATCGGGAAGGTATTTTTATGGATCGAGCTAAACGCCAACGCTTAGAAGCAGCCGGATGGACTATTGGCACTGTAGAGGAATTTCTCGGACTTTCGCCAGAAGAAACAGCATTCATCGAAATGAAACTTGCACTTAGTAAAGCCATCAAGCAAAACCGGATTAGCCAACAGATGACGCAGCACGAGCTTGCCCAAAGAATTAAGTCTAGCCAGTCAAGGGTTGCTAAAATGGAATCTGGCGATCCTTCCGCTTCCCTCGATCTTCTTGTTCGCACTTTGCTCACCTTTGGTGCTACACGTCAAGACATTGCTGAGGTAATCCTTAACAGTGCTTCCTCACAGATATCTCCTCTTAACTGAGTTAGCATTCAAGTTCGATCGCCCTTTCTTTTCCCTATCCGCAAGAGCGATCGCCCTTTCTTGAGTTACACGATGAAGGACACGGCAGTGCCGTTTCCCTACGAATATCTGTTATTTTAGGTCATATTTGTAGGGACACGGTAATGCCGTGTCCGGCTTCTAATCCCTGCTGTCTGCACGCAAAAAACCTACTTTTGGTGCGGCGAATGCACCTTAGCAGCATCATCAACCACAGGATGAATTAAGGTCGATCGCAAATCTTGCCTAATTTCCGATTTCAAATACTTGCGCTGCAAAACCTGCCATTTTTGCCAAGCCCCGTAGCGTTTTTCTGCGAACAAACCAGCCAGTTTCGGCAACTCTTTTTGCAAATCGCGATCGACAAAATCTGTCAGAAACTCCCCTAAAACTTCACAGTCTTGAATATCGCCCAAACATTCCTGAACAGCTTTTACATCTTCGACATAAGCTTCATAAGTCGGGCCGTAAAAATCGCCAAACAGATTCATCAAATAGCGAACCCGCTTAGCTTGCTTCCGCAAATCGTGCAGAATTGTTCCCTCCGCTGCTAGCTTTTCTTCCACAGCCTCAGCAGTCAAATCATCAGCAACTTTAACTTTGCCATCCTGATATTCGGTGCCCAGCAGCCAAGCCGGATGCAGGAAAAATTCGCTGACTTGAGGTAACAGCAAATCCGGCAAAACCTCAGCAATTGGCAAATGTTCGATCGCCCGAAACTGCGGTTTTTCTACCCAATTCTCGATCGACTCTTTCAGCGACTGGTAACTTTTGTGTTCCAAAACAGCCCTCACCCGTTTCAAAGCCCGACGGCGCTGTTTGAGCAAACTCAACAAAGCCTCATCCAAAACTTCCTGTTCGTCAGTCGGCAAATTCGGGTAATAGCGGTTTTGGAGACTTTCGAGCATCACATCCAAATCTCTGAGCGTTCCCAGAATCCGCCCCACCTTACCAATTTTGCGTTCAGAAGCTGCTTTTGGCAAGTCTAAAACCGGAGCAAAACCCGTTACAGCCGATCGCAAACGCCGCATTCCGACTCGCATTTGATGAAGTTCTTCTGCATCTTTGTCTTTGAGAACTTCAGCCTCGTGCTCTACTGCTTTGCGGAAATATTTCTCGATCGCACCAGAGGCTGCGTCTCCGAGAGTTTTGACTTGATTTTTAACTTTTGCTGATGTTTTTACGTTCATGGTTGATGTAGAGTCCACTTTCGCGATCGACTTTAATTTTGATTTCAAGGCTTTTCTAATAAGGTTTTAAATCCTAGCACACACTTTTCATTGATGAACCACAGCAATAATAAATCTTAATGTAAAGTGCTTGACAATTTATCCAAAGTCAGCATTTAGTAATACCAAATCCGGGTTATTCATCCCCGTTATAAATTGTAGGGTGCGTCGTTGACTGGCAGCCCGGTGGAGGGCGAGAATTCTTCGTAGCGACGCACCCTACGTCTCTGAGATCGTAAAGGGGGTTTCTTGTCCCCATTCGTAAGAAATATTAATGTCATGTGCTTGACAATTTATACAAAATCAGCTATATAAAATCTTCAATCTAAAATCTAAAAAATCTTCAATCTAAAATCTAAAATTTAAAATCTAAAATAAAATTCCCTCCCCCGCCCTTGGGCTAATAAAAATCTGATTTGTGGCGGGCTTTCCCAAATAGGTTAAGATCGCTGCAAACCGAGATTTATTTACCAAAGGGAGAGAGAGGGTGCGATCGGGAAGACAAGTTTTAAATTAAATCAAGTCCGCCCAGGTTGTCCGACTTCAAAGAGGCAGTTTAGCCTTTCCAGTCTTTCTCAGATTGTTCGAGCACGTAGGTTGCTACATCCTCGATTTGGTCTGGCTTCAAGCGGCCACCAAAAGCAGGCATAGCATTTTTGCCCTTAGTTACCTGAGTCGTAATAGCTTCGATAGAATTCATGCCATACTTCTCAAGAGCGCCTTTTTTCAAGGTTTTCATTGCCATAACGACGTTCCCGCCACCGATGTGACAAGCAGAACAGTTGTTGCTGAAGATTTTAGATCCTTTAACAGCATCTCCAGCCAGAGCAGGGCTGCCGAAGCCGAAAGTGAAAATTGTGAACGCTAACAAGGCGATCGATAAGAGTCTTTTCAACGCAGTTCTCCTCTAATGGACAGACAAAGGGTGATTCTTTAGTTATTTTACCTGTTTTAACAGGCGCGATCGCGACTACACGCACGATTGCTTTCTCCCGAGTAATTTACCACTTTTTGGCAGTGGCAGTTCAACTCTCAAAATTATCCACGCCCCAGCCTGGAGCTTTCTGAGCCGCCCGGATCACAAAAGCAGCCAAATTTTCAACCTCAGTCTGTGGCATCCAGCTTTCGGGTACTTGGCGGCACCAAAAAGTTTCCTCACTGCCGTCATAAGTCATCGGCTCTCTCAGATATGACACCAAACCATTGATGTTGCTGCGAGGAGGCGTTGCCCCCTGGAGATCTGCCAAAGACAGAGAGATCATCGGATCGGGCAAAGTTGCTCCTCCGACGTGGCAATTCATGCAATTTTGCTCGAACAAAACCTTGCCGACAGACAAATCCTGAGCTGAAAACAACCGAGTGTGTCCCTCCGTGTCCAATTCCAGTGGTACAGGTTCGCTAACTTTCAAATAGCGAGTTACATAAGAATCGCCAGCAGCCAAAACAGGTTGAGGAGCCAGCAGCAGGAGCGGCAAAATAATTAACATCCCCAACAGAAAGCAGAGAAAAACACCACGATGCATCATAAAGGCGTAGAAAAGTCAATAATCCACTAACATTTGCTCGTACAATCGAATTTTTTTTGTTGCGCTCTGACTTTCGTCAGTATCAACCAGTCCGCTAGCTCAAGTCAGCGAGTTCGACTGGGGAGAATCAATCAACTAGAAGTAAATTTGAGATTTCAGATTTTCGATAGAAAAACGGCGAGCCAGCAATCCTTGCCAAATCCCAGCCCCTCTCAATCCAAAATCCAAAATCTCAAATTTCAAACTAATTAACGAGCGCCTTTGCCACCAGCCCACTGGCGGGAGATAATTTTCGGCTGCAACAGAATGTGACCGGCAATCGCGTACAAATCTTCATCGGAGAGATTTCTCATCTCAGCGAAAATATCGGCACTCTTCATGCTCGGATGCAGTTCCGAAATTTCTTGAAACCCGTCATAAGTCGTGGGATTTTTCATATAGTCCACCAGCGACTCAATATTATTGCGGGGTGGGTTGGCCAAAGCTAGAGTTTCGGGACTCAAATTGAGGTTGGGGTCAGTTTTTGTCATGCCGGAAGCGTGACATTGAGCGCAAGTATTTTGGAACTGGCGTTTGCCTTGCTGGACTTGTTTGAGGCTCAGCACTACTGGAGTGCCCTTGTCATTTAAAGTTACAGTGCGAAGCTCAGCACTCAGTTCGACAGCCATCGCGCTGCTGACAAATAACTGAAATGTCAAGAATACAGCGGTCAGAGCAATGAAATATCTTTTAAGCATGGTTCTCCTTAAAAAAATCCGGCAAATTATTGAACGCTAAGAGAGTATAGCTGGCAAACAGATTTCTGTTCAAAATTCCTTTCTTTGGTGACAACTGGCGAAAGTTTGTGCAGCCATACCTTTAAAGGTAGAGGAATTTTGCGATCGATCTAATCTGCAATTCGTTTTGAGTCGCGCCTTTTTTCGAGAGCGGACATAATTGCCTTAACATCTTCCAAAGCCAAACGGGTTTGAGGGTGTTTGTAGGCAATTTCCAGCTCATCACACAAGCGGAGCACGTCTTCAACAGGGACGTTGAAGTCTTCTGCTATTTCTGCGATGGACAGGTCTGCAAAACCCATAATTTTCAGGTCGCTGACGGATCAGAATTGAGTTGACTGCTGTTGAATGAAAGCTGGACAATTTAACAAAGCGCTGTTAGCTGTCATAAAAAATATTCGGTAAGTGGGAAACTCAGAGTCTTTAGACCTGAGAGGAAAACGACGGGCGCGGTTTCAACCGCCTTGAATCCCCTTTCGGGGTTAGAGGGGTATGGTTGCCCCTCTGTGGAGATATGGTTGTCTCCGAATCCCTTTCGGGTAATGTTCCTGTTTAATTGCAGATGACAGAGCGGAAAACTGGCGTCGCATTCTCCGGTGTCGTGACCTGAATAACGTCTCCTCGCGATCGAGGGGTCTGGTCAGAACAGCTTGTAATTTCTTACAAGCTCAGTGGCGTTGATTCCCTGAGTTCCTGACCTGATAGTTTGTTCTGAGATTTTGTGCGATCGCCAGCTAACTAATCACTAATTAACACTAAGCATTTTTGCTCAGCCAAGCTTCCCACTCCATCAACTTCCAACCAATATCATCCCATTGCCGCGTCTTTATTATCAATAGGACTTGGGCGCGCAGGACTAAAAACCCCGTATCTGCGTGCATTTCTCGCTACCAAACTTCATGTTTTTCGTAGAAACCACGGTTTTTGGGGAATTCCTCTGACATTTTCGTCTTTGGCGGACTCACCAACAGACGGGGCGATTTTCCATTTTTCGATTTGAGATTTACTCCACAGGTGTCTTATGGGGCTTGAACTTTGGTCGAAAATTTTGATCGGTTCGCCACAGGAGTCATCCGGCGCAGCAGCTTAGGGAGAAAGCTTGAAAGCGTGAGTCGGTGTCGCCACAGCGTGGTGGCTTTCGGTAGCATCGTGGGCGGGGAATTCCGAGTCTGCCAAGAAAGGCTGGGGCTGGTGGAGGCTGATGAGTCCAGCCAGAGTTTTCTTTAATTGAGTTCGGGGTACGATCAAGTCTACAAAACCGTGGGCGAAAGAGTATTCGGAAGTTTGATAATTTTCCGGCAGCTTTTCGCGCAGAGTTTGCTCGATTACCCGGCCGCCCGTAAAGGCTACAGTAGCTTTTGGCTCTGCAATTATAATGTCTCCTAACATGGCAAAACTGGCGGTGACGCCCCCGGTGGTCGGGTGGGTCAAAATTGGGATGTAAAGCAGTCTCGCTTCCCGGTGACGCTCTAGAGCCCCGGAAATTTTAGCCATTTGCATCAGGCTGAGCATTCCTTCCTGCATTCTCGCACCGCCGGAAGCGCAGACAATGAGTACGGGTAAGCGTTCCCGCGTGGCGTGTTCGATGAGGCGAGTCAGTTTTTCTCCGACAACTGAGCCCATGCTGCCGCCGATGAACTGAAATTCCATGACTCCGAGGGCAACGGGCAAATTTTCGATTTTGCCGATGCCTGTTTCTACTGCGTCTAGGTGGCCTGTTTTTTCTTGAAATTCTCGCAGTCGATCGCTATACTTTTTGCGATCGCGAAATTTCAGCGGATCGGTGGCGTGCAGACCTCCGTTAAGGGGCACCCAGGTATTGGGGTCGATCAACTGCTCGATGCGATCGTCACTGTAAACTCTGATATGATGCCCGCATTCCAAGCAAACCATTTGATTTGCTCGCAGGTCTTTGGTATAGCTAAGGGCATCGCAAGCTGTGCATTTATTCCAAAGTCCGTCCGCAATTTCTCGTTCCGGCCGTTCTTGGGAATTCGGTACTGATTTTCGTCGATTTGCAAACCAATCAAATAGAGACATTAAAACTTAGGAATTGGTAATTGGTAGTTGGTAATTGGGAATTGGTAATTGGGAATTGGGAATTGGTAATTGGTAATTGGGAATTGCCATTTGTCATAATATCAAGTCCGCACTACAGAGGAATTATACTATAGACTGCCCGATCGCGCTGAACTACGAATGTCTCGCGTTCCCCCTGCTGGACGCTCGCGCTGTACTCTGAAGGTTATTATTCCGATGCTCGTCTCAAAGATATCAATTATCTACTATTGACTATTGACTAATGACTAATGACTAATGACTAATAACTAATCACTCTTATTCTGGCTCATCTTCAACAGGACTGATGAGCAGCGACGCAGTGCGCTGGTGTTGGGGAAGAACTTGCAAAGCTGTAGCACTTCCAGCCCCAAAATAAGATGCTATACCCAAGTCTACAATTCGAGCCGGGATTTGATGAGCCGCCAGGAGCTGCTGCATTAATTCGGCTTCCCAACGAAAGCTAGTGGTTTTGAGTGTAATCCAAGACACGGGATAATTTTACCAATTTGTCAACTACCCATCATCAAGCGGGGTACCGCTATGATGTGGGCTTGTATCTGAACTCCACCGCAATTCCGAAAACCTAGATAGAATCTCAGCTTTAGTTTCACTGCCCGATACATTAGGGGATGCTGACAAGCTCCCCGTACTCATCCAGTCTTGCCGGACAAGCAACGCTCTCATTGCAATGTTTCGTGCACCAACCAAATCAGCGTGTAACTCGTGACCACAGCATTCACAGCGAAACAATAGCCCTTTGTTAGGTCTATTAGCATCCGAAGTATGTCCACATTTAGGACAACTCTTCGATGTATAATTTGCCGGAACTTTAGTTGCTAACGAACCATTTAGATGGGCTTTGTAGTCAATATAGCCGTGCAATTCGGCAAAGGACCATTTCGCCTTATTTCTATTAGATCTACGCTGCTTCTTGCTAGTCTTTTTCCCGGATTTAGACTTAGTTCTATCCCTAATTCCGGTCAAGTTTTCTAGTCCAATCAGGCTGTTAGGCTTGGCAATTTCCTTGCTAATTTGGTGGTTCACGTCAGCGATAAACCGTCTTTCTCTTCCTGACAAAGCGATTAGTCTGCGCTTGGCCGAACGAGTGCCTTTACGCTGA
Source organism: Microcoleus sp. PH2017_34_RAT_O_A (assembly GCF_020737885.1). NCBI lineage: Bacteria > Bacillati > Cyanobacteriota > Cyanophyceae > Oscillatoriales > Microcoleaceae > Microcoleus > Microcoleus sp. PH2017_34_RAT_O_A. Next base: position 16,341 of record NZ_JAEQDD010000125.1, read on the forward strand.
AGAGTTGGTCTGGCTTTGTGATAACGGTTGGCTTTGTGTCTCGGGTCTTTTCCTGAGTAGAATTTCGACTTGTTTTGTAAGTCTGTTTCTACTGCTAAGTAGCGCATACCCACATCAACACCAGAAACTCTGGTTATTTTTAGTGGGTTAATTTCAGGTACTTCTACTTCAATACTTACCATTAAGTAGTAAGTCTTAGAAGAACGCTGATAGACGATTTTGGCTGCCCCAATCTTGGCACCATTGGCAATCAAATCTAGATGCTTGTTGTAGCCATCATACGGGACTACTATTCTACCTTGCAGCGTGATAATACTCACTTGCTGTTCGGCTTTAAAAGAGTAGTCCCGCTGATAATTTAAGGTACAGGTTCGAGAAATGTATTTAGGGGGTTTGTCCAACCCTTTGTACCGTCTCTTGGTATAACCTTTGGCAATAGCATCGTTAGATTGTTTTACCTTAGTCCAAAGAGTTTTGTAGGTTCCAGACACTTGTCTGGGTACGTTGCAAGCCATCTGAGCACCGAGTCCAAAACGAACTCGCAACTCGTTGTAGACGGCTTTTTGCAACTTCAGACCGTTACTGGTTTTACCCGTATCAAAAGCGACTTGTGAAGTATAGTTCAAAGCATCTCGGTAGGCTAAAGCAATCTGAGACACCAAAGCTTTTTGCTCGGCATTCAGGTTGAGTTTTAACTTGGCGGTGATTATTTGAGGCATTACTTTCACTAACTCTGAAAATATTGTATCTCGTGAATACGGCAAAAGCAAGTGGTGTGGCAGAAATAATTTGTACAGCGAGTCGACCGCCCCGAACCCTCCGATTTCTAAAGCTACCGATTTGGTTTGGGGCGGATCTCTTCACTCACGCGCATTCCTCCCGACGCTCACCTGGAAGTAGAGCGCGGGACTCCTGCTGATTTAGTTGAACTGATATTATGTTCGATCGCGCTCCCTAACCGTAGATCGCAAACCCTAATTCGGGAAAAAGAACTGCAAGTAAATAGATAAGATCGGTTCGCCCCAGAGAGCTGTAATGGCTGCACCGAGAGCCAGAAACGGGCCGAAGGGCATGGGTTGACGACGATCGAGCAATCCGATCGCGATCGCCCCACCACCAACCAAAGCCCCGGCTAAACAAGCGATAAATGTCGCTAGCAGCAAGAGTTTCCAGCCCAGCCAAGCTCCCATCAAGGCTGCTAATTTGGTATCGCCGCCACCCATAGCAGTCTGCCCGAAGCCGATCGATCCTGCAAGTCCGATCGCGTCAAACAGCCACAATCCGACAACTGCTCCCAAAATTCCGTCTAGTACCAGATAGTGCACGGAGTCGATCGGGCTAAATGTCGGCCACCAACCCTTGGCGATTTGGAAAACCAATCCGAGTATCAAACCCGATCGAGTCAAAGCATTAGGCAAAGTCATTGTATCGCAGTCTATCAAAGACAAAGCCAACAGCCAGCTAAACAAAGTCCAAAACCCCAGCGTTTGGACGCTTACCCCAAACCGCCAATAGATCAGCAAAAACAGTAAACCCATAGCTGCTTCCACCAGGGGATAGCGGGCAGAAATCCGACTGCGACAGTGATTGCAGCGTCCCCGCAGCCACAGCCAACCGAACACGGGTATATTTTCGTAAGTTCTGAGTTGATTTAAACATTTGGGACAGCGAGAAGGAGGATGTATCACCGACAAACCCGCAGGCAACCGATAGATTACCACATTTAGAAAGCTGCCGATCGCTGAGCCGATGACAAAGACGATCGCGGTGACAAGGGAATTAAATATTATTTCCATTAAGTTGTCTGTTGACTGTTGAATGTCGGGATTTATTAGTTGTTATTTGTTAAATTGTGTCCTGTAAATTACTAATCATCTTTGTAGTAACTAATCCAAATTCTCTGATTTTGATGCGGACTAAAGTCCTCACTACGAACCTGATTTTTCCAATTGTGCGATGTGTTATTATTTTAAGCTGTTACCAATTACCAATTACCAATTACCAATTACCAATTACCAATTACCAATTACCAATTACCAATTACCAATTACCAATTACCAATTACCAATTACCAA
>NZ_JAEQDD010000126.1:0-13698 GCF_020737885.1 Microcoleus sp. PH2017_34_RAT_O_A
CAGATAAATCGTCTGCCCAATCTTCACAAATGGTTTGTGGAAATTTTCGCTAAACCCACATAGCTATTGGATCATTCTTTTTGTGGAGGCCTCTAATTCTTACCATGTTGGTGGGTTTCCCCCGGAGGTTAACGAGGTAATGGTCAGGCTATATCGCCATTACATGCCCAACCACGCCCCAATTTGGACACAGGTAGGAGTCGCAGCTCTTGGACTGCCAACGATGCGCATTGAAATCCGCGTTACTGCAATTGTTCAGTGAGTTTTGCATAAGCGGTAGCTTACTGTCTAGATGAAATTGAAATTTCTGGTTGAGGCACCATGCAAGCATTCTGCACGTTGATTCAAGTCCACGCGGCGATCGCTCTAAATCTCGCAAGTTGGCCAAAGAGTCTATGGCTGAGTGGCAAGACCTGCATCCTGATGATGTGATTACCTATCGTGATTTAAGACAAACGCCAGTTCCTCACGTCACCGAAGACTGAATTGCGGCTGTTTTTACTCCTCCAGAAACACTGATTTCAGAAATGGCTGAACTAATGATTTTGCGCTAACGGGTTACTAAAATGACCTCCTACACTCTCCACGGAGGACATCATCAAACCTTAATTCGACCAATTCATTACAGGAAATTAACTGATGGCTATGACTCAAGGCGCTCACCACATTGGGCTCACCGTTCCAAACATAACGGCAACCCGTGATTTCTTTGTTGATGTTTTAGAATTCAAGCAAGTGGGTGAAGTTCTATCCTATCCAGCTTTGTTCCTCTCGGACGGTACTACGCTGCTAACGCTCTGGCAAGCAGCCGACCCTAACATTGCGACTCCGTTCGATCGCAAGAACAACATTGGGCTGCACCACTTCGCCCTGAAAGTACAAAATCTAGAAACACTAAATTTCCTCTACCAAACACTGGCAACAGCAGAAGGAGTGCAAATCGAGTTTCCCCCTGAGCCTCTCGGTGAAGGTCTTATCCATCATATGATGTTCTACATCCCTGGTGGCATTCGCATGGAGTTGATTGCTCCAGTCTCCTAATGATTTGTTGAAAATCCGTGCAATCACCCGACAACTCTCATTTCACAATACAGAACCAGTCAAGCACAGGATGATTAAGGAGCAAAGAAATTATGGCAATTCCAGGTTGGAGTCGCAGCGAATCGCCCTTTCATGTCGGTGAAAGGGCGATTCAAGCTCGATTGGGAGCACAGGAACAGATGGATAAGATGGGACGACGGGTAATTCGAGAATTTCTCTTAGAACAGCACCGTCAGTTCTTTACTCAGTTGACCTATGTACTTGTGGGAACCGTGGATGCCGCAGGCAATCCTTGGGCATCCATTTTGGTAGGCGAACCAGGTTTTCTTTCCTCCCCCGACGATCGCACCTTACGAGTGGCTACCAAACCTTTATTTGGTGATCCCTTAGCAACTACTCTTGCAGACGGCATCGACATCGGCTTGTTAGGTATTGAACTACATACTCGTCGCCGCAACCGTATGAACGGTGTTGTGACTGCAACCCATGCCAATGGCTTTGAAGTGCGTGTGGGACAAAGCTTTGGCAACTGTCCTCAATATATTCAAGCTCGAATGTGTTTACTACAGGGGTTTGATCTAACAGCCCCCAAACCAGTACACAAGCTAACAGCATTGTCACAACCGGAACAAATCACGATCGCGGCAGCAGACACCTTCTTCATTGCCACTGCCTATCAGGATGCTTCAGCAGGAGGCGCTAGTGGGGTCGATGTCTCCCATCGGGGAGGTAAACCTGGTTTTGTAAGAATCGATGATGACCATACCTTGACTGTTCCCGATTTTTCTGGCAATTGTCACTTCAATACTTTTGGTAATTTGGAGTTAAATCCACGGGCTGGGATGTTGTTCATAGACTTTGAGCAGGGCAACTTGCTATATCTCACAGGTACTGCTGAAGTGATTTGGGAAGGGGATGAAATTCTCACCTATGAAGGAGCAGAGCGTCTATTTCGCTTCCGTTTAGAGGAAGGTTATCGAGTTGACGGAAGTTTACCTTTACGGTGGTCACTCCCAGAATTGTCGCCTCACCTCGAACAAACTGGTTCATGGTAATTGTTATCCGTCTTCGTTTGTAGGGCATATCTAAAACTGACTCTATTTTTAGAGGCGTATTGACTAATTGCGCCATTCATTTTGCGCCATTCATTTGCGAATTGCGTCAAATCTTTCGCTCATTCACAGCAACACTTTAAGCCCACATTCCGCACCCCCAAGGGGCGCGAAATGTGGGCTTAAAGTGTGGTGATTCTTGACAGTCTGCTAAAGTTGTATTTCCTTTTTAGCCGTAATTTTGTAGGATTCGAGGAATTGCTTCTGCTCTTCTGACAAGTTAATTATTGCTGCATTTTTTCCCAATTCCCGCGAATAGATTGTAGAATTATCTCTAGCTCGAATTACGGTAAGACTTTCAGTTTCTTTGCAGTAAGTAGCTAATAAAGTATTTTGGATAAAGGGAGTTCTGGGGCTATAATTGTTGTCGGTTGCAGCTTGCACGGCCGCAGCAATTAGGTTTTTTTCCCGAGCAGGTATGAGCGGTGAATTGTCTGTACTTTGTTGTAGCATTTTTTGAGGCTCTGAAGTAGCGAGATCATTTTCAGTGTCTTTAATACCATAGAATTTGTATAGCAGTAAAGATGCCCTATTCGGAAGTGGTGGAGATTCTCTGAGTTTTTGGAAATAGGGACTATCGGTAGATAAATCTTTGGCAATTGGCGAACCAAATTGCTTTGATAGGGATGACATTATTTTTGGGGGTATATTTTCGGGGTTTAGATGAAAAACTGCATAACCCCGGCGAGTTTCTTCTGTAACAGACGCATCTAACGGATTTATTTCGGAATGCTGTATTTTGTAATATTTAAAAAAATTGCGTGCCGTTTCGGCTTTTCTCAAGCTAACAGTAATTCCTAACACAGATTGGTCTGTTATTTTTTTATTTATCAAGGTTGGTTTTTTGAATTCATAAAATATAGTGGAAGGTGAGTTCATGTTTTCTATTATTTGCTGTGCCACGGCGAGTCTTTCTGCATTATTAAGTGTTTGATAGTTGGGTATTTGACTATTCAGTGTTTGATTATTGACTGTATTATTAACTATTTCATTATTAAGCTCTTTTTGTTTTAACCATTGAATAGGATACTCTATAGAGTTGGGATCTATAGATGCTGTGAGAGTAGTAGAATTAAATTTTATGTAAGCCTTAAAAGAAAGTCCTGTTAGTTTCCCTGCATCGAATTCTTTTTTCAACATTTCCTCACTCTTGCCTTGCTGTTGGTTGTAGAAGGCTTTCATTAAGGCTATTTTAGATTCTTTCTGGTTTGGTGTAAACACCCCCAAGACTTTTAATCCACATTCAGTAGTAACTGCGGCACAAATTTCAGGTTTTTGTTGAATATTGACTGAAACTTCTGCTATTGTTCCTTGAAACTGAAAATCTTTATAATAGCCAACGAGATTTTGTTTTCTAGCGCAGAGAATATTACCTGTTCGGCTCTTTGCTACCGTATACGTGCCGTTACCTATTCCGTAAGTTGTTAGTTCTGCGGTGAAAGAAAAGTTGTTGTGCAGGCAATTAAGTTTCCTGAGTGATTCTATTGAGGTTTCGTCGAGTTCTCCGATAACTTTACCAGATGTTTCAAGTAAATGTTTAGGTTTATTGAGCGCTTGGATTGTAATAGTGTATTCTTGGTTTAAAAGAGAACTTTGTCCGCCAAATTCACATTCTGTAACCTTACCGACTTTAATTCGATCGTCCAAACCAGTTACGTGCAGTTCAGCAGTTTTTGCGATCGCAGGAATTAGCTTGGCGCGGGCAGTAGTTCCAACTGGTAACTGCGCCGAATTTTCAGAGATAGTACCCGCCGTGATGTACCTACCGTCTTTCATTATTTGCAACGTTCTTTTACCCAAAGTTTGGGAGTTTTCGCCATTTTCGGTTTGGGTAACGTCAATTCTGATTTCAGCATTTTCAATGCAGTTATTTATTTTGATGTCTGCACTATTTAACTCGCCGATAGTTAGTTCCTTAAATTGAAGTTCGTTGAGCCGATCGGCAATTTGAGAACTCCAAGTAGCAAAAACAAAATTTTGCGTTTTTTTTCTGCTATCATGGTTGAGTTCTGGTGCACAACACAAGTGCCAAGTAGCAGCAGCCATAGCATCAGTTTCGCCTTTTAAATTGCACTCACTTTGAAAACTATCTGCTATTTCCGCTGCTTCTTTGAAAATTAAATTACAGTCAGTTTCAGTTAAAGCTTGTACTGCTTTGACATTTTGCAGCCGAAAATGCTTCGTTCCTTCAATTTTTACGGGGATATCGAGTAGCTTTCTGCTGCTTTCGCTGAGCGTGCCGAGTTTAACCCATTTATCAGAGCCTTCTGAGTCTTTTGTTTTTGCTAAAACACAGGTTTTGTGGCTGTTTGAAGTAGAGCTACCGTAGTTTTCATTGGTAACTAACAAGATTTCCAACGACGATCGGTTTTTGAAACGTTGCGGGTATTTGCTTAAGGCAACATTGGTAATTTCTATGGTTATCCCGGTTTCTGTTTGTGCAGTTAAATAAGGGCCTTTTTCAGTCTGCAAGCGTAGTTTGGCTGCAACGGCAGAGTTAAAAAGAGAATCAAAAGCAACTTTTCTTTCCCTGCAAGTATTGTACTGTTCAGGGGTATAATAATATTTATCTCCTGGTTCAGATTCGGGAAACAGGTTGCGAAATTGGTAAAACGGTCGCGCTTCAAGTTCCGATGCTTGCAATAAAGGGTTGAGGGACTGTATAATCGCTTCTTTTAAACTGTAGCCGTTGGGTTCTATGACTTTTCCTTCTAAGTATATGTCGGGCAATTTTTTGTCTTGCAAGTAATTCGGATTTCGGTGGCACATATTTCTGTACTGGGCGATCGCAATTTCGTCGGCTGGAGTAGCGCTTTTTTTAGAATCTACGGCTATTTGATTTTGCAGTAATAGTTGTGGCGTTACCTGAAGTCGCAGAAATTTTCTGTAGGTTTCAAGACCAGTTTCAACTTGTAATGGTGGAATGCGAAACAGAAGTTTATCTTCGCAGCATAGCTTGCAGTCTACCAAATCTCGCTCGATTTGATTAGCATCGATCGAGATTAAAGAAGCCATTGTTGGATGGGCTGAGGAATTGTGTATATTGGCTATCTCCCTAATAGTTGAGATGAGGTGTCGTGGTATAACTTTTTCAGGTTTAGCCGTGTAATTATTGTTTAGTTTTTGTTTAAAATTATTAGAAACATTCCGAATATAATCTTCTTTTTGCTGGGCGCTAAATGTATTTTGGACTGCCACTACTTCTGATTCAATAGAGGCGGCACATTTGACAGCAGAGTTGGCAAGCTCCGTCCATTTATTTGCCATAAATAGAGCGATTTCAGGCAGTGTTTTCTTGGGTTGACCCGGTACGTCAAAGGAAACTTTGGGTAATTTTATGGTTGGTGGATGAGCGTTTTGTGGAGTTTGAGCCTCTATAAGATGTAGGGCAGTATAAGGCCAATCTGAAGCCTTGGCGAAGCATTTAGAGTCTCCGTCGTAGTCTTCTCCTGCTAGCTTGCTATAGGTTTCTAAAGGTAGGGATTGTAATAGTAAATCCTGTAAAGCATCTTGTCTCTCTTGTATCGTTTGTAGTTCTTTTTTACTGGGTTTATTTTCCGGGTGAGCTTTTTTACTAGGCTTGCTTTGCAGTTGAGATATTTCGCGCTTCGCCCATGCTTGCGAGAACAAGCGAGCAGCGCGTTCCTGCTGGGTTTCGCCAACTTGCAAGTCAGTTTTTTTTCTCATGTCTTCGCTGATGTCGATACCTTGAATCGCATCAGCATCTTTGTGGAAACCGGTCATGTTGAGCTGTTATCTGGTGGCATAATTTGCTTAATTAAAGAAGATAAGCCTTTTTCTTGATTGAGACTAGCATACACGGTGTCCTTCATCAAAATTTGGTGGGCTTCTTTGTAACGCCAAGAAGGAATTCCTGGAAACAAGTGGTGAACCAAGTGATATCCTTCCCAGTGGGTTCCCAAGAAAAAATTGGTTAGCAGACTACACATCCGGTTGCGAGTCATATATATATCAATCTTGTGGGTGGTTGTCATTTCCGACCTCCATAAGCGGATAGTGTTCGGTAAGTTCAATGAAAGCGCCTATCCAATTGGCGGTAGTTAGAAAGGGAATGATCCAGTAAAAGAGTACCAACTTACCCCAGCCAAGTTCAAGCAAAATATAAAGCAAAGAAATTAAATAAAAGACGCGAATTAACCTTTCTTGGTAAGTCTCATGGCGATTCAACATCCGATGCTGAAGTAAGTATCTGAGATAACTAAGTGTAGTTACTGGGTGGAAAATCCTAATTAAATAGCAGCGAACATTGGCAGCAAACAGACCTTCGTGGTACAAACCATTCTCTTGCAAACCAATATAATCTGGGTCTAGAGCAGGATCTCCCAAATAATTGTGGTGTCTTTTGATGTGGGAAAAGTAGTAGCCTGTAAAACTTTGCAGTACAAGATATCCAGAGGGGAATGTCCCTAAGACAAAATTGAGAACTTTATTTTTTGCCAAAGTTCGGTGCGCGGACTGGTGGAGTAAATCGGCCAGAGCACGCATCCTCGCACCGATGATTAAGATTGCAGTAACGTAAACCACCACTCCTGCAAATAAGTGCCGATTCAACACTAACTCAGATACAAGCGTTACTCCTGCGATGATGCTCCAGTCCTCTAGAAGTTCGAGCAGTCCATGCCAGTTATCCAATTCAAAGCAAGGTCGAAGCTCTTTCCTAATTTCTGGATCAAAGGGGTGTTTTTCAAATTTTTCTCGCTTACTATTGGGGTAATCTTTTACTACTTCAAGACAAGCGGTTTGTATTGAAGTAGCCCACTCTGTATTGTCAACTTCTCCATGTTGCTGTTTTATAGCTACGTTCGCGATCGAATTTTTATATTCCTTCGACATAAGAAATTATTCCATTAGTTTTTGAACTTGTATTCTTTGAACAGGGTGTCAAATCCGATTTCATACATTAACTCAGCCCATGACTAGAGTGTATTCAGGGGTTAAGTTTAATAGGGACACGAAACGCTACTTTAAAAGCCAACTTTAAGCCAAATCATAAAAAAGCCAACTTTAAGCCAACTTTGATGCTAAAATTGCCAAAATACCTAAAAGCACCATCCACATCAGTACCATTCCTCCATGAGCCTAGCCAATGTCTCTGTGAATGTATGCCCCGACCTGCAACAAAGATTACTCACCGAGTTTGAAAAAAGATACAAAAAACCCGGAAGCAGTCGCGCCCGCACTGGTGAATTCATAGTCCATTGGCAAAACCGAATTCCTGACCGCAGCCCCTCAGACCAAGCGGTATTGAATGTGTTGAAAGGGAAACGAAATACCTGTGAACTTTGGCTTATCGATGGCTTGTGTCAGTTGTTGCTGGGCTGTTCGTATACAGAATGGGGCAACCAACTTGCTCAGGACCAATATGCTCAACCCAAGTCGCCTGATATATCTGAAACGAATTCGCAACCTATCCCTCCAAATCCGTATCGTGGCCTATCTGCCTTTGGGGAAGAAGATGCAGAGTTTTTCTTTGGGCGGGATACTTTCATTGAGCAGCTATTGGCAGCCGTGCGGAAAAAGCCTTTGGTTCCTGTGATTGGGCGGTCTGGTAGTGGCAAATCATCAGTTGTCTTCGCAGGACTTATCCCCAAGCTGAAAAAAGAAGGGGGCTGGGTCATTGCTGACTTCAGACCAGAGAGTAGCCCTTTCTATAATTTGGCTAAAAGACTCAACCCGCTGCTAACCGCTCAGTGGGAGACCATCAGCAATAATGACAAGCGGCGTGAAAATAAAAACTTAGCTAACAATCTCAAGCAAGGTGTTGATGCGTTACAGGATGTAATCGCTGATATTTTGAAGGACAACGCCTCTGGTCATCGTTTTCTATTAGTTGTCGATCAGTTTGAGGAACTGTACACCATCAGTCCAGAAGATGAGCGCCTGCCTTTCCTCAATCAATTGTTAGCAGCAGTCAGAGCCGCGTCTGCGAAACAGACAGCAAATTTCACGCTAGTCTTAACTTTACGCGATGATTTTCTAGGACACGCTCTTGATTCCTCTCTTGGCGAAGCATTGCAGGAATTCAAAACTGAATTTCTGTATGCTATGACTCGCGAACAACTGCAAGAAGCAATTGAAAAGCCAGCCGAGAAACAGAAAGTCAAAATTGAGGATTGTCTGATTGACCGCATCCTAAACGCTGTTTTGGGAGAGCCTGGTATTTTACCATGTTTAGAGTTTGCACTTTACCAATTATGGGACAAACAGAAAAAATCATTGCTGGATTATAAGGCGTACCTGGAAATAGGGGGTGTAGAAAAAGCCCTTGCTAATTATGCAGATTCTATATTTGACTCGCTTAGTGAGCAAGAGCAGCAGCGATTGAAGCGAATCTTTATTCAATTAGTAAATTTTGAGGAAAAAAAGCAGGATACTCGTCGTCTGGCCACTCGCAATGAGGTTGGAAAAGATAACTGGAATTTAGTGAAGAAGTTAGCTGATGCCCGTTTACTTGTAACGGGTCGAGACGATACAACAAAAGAAGAAACCGTTGAGGTTGTACATGAAGCGCTGATTAGGGGATGGGATTGTTTGCGGGACTGGATGCAGGAAAATAATCAGTTTCGCACTTGGCAAGAACGCTTACGAGCAGCAATAGAACGATGGGACGCAATTAATCAAAATGAGGGTGGTTTGCTACAAAAAGCACTGTTAGCAGAGGCAGAAGACTGGATAGAGAAACGAGACGAAGAGATCCCACCGAATGAAAAAGCCTTTATCCAAAAAAGTCGAGAGTATGAGGATAGCGGAAGAAAATTTCAGGAAGAGTTACTTAGAAAAGCTGAAATTTCAGAGATTGACGCGCTAGTTTCGTTGTCTGAATCCCGGCTTTTACTACATGATGAACTTTTGGCATTGTTAGCTATTGTCAAGGCAGGCAGAAAATTACAGCACACGCCAGTACCACCAGATGATATTAAGCGTCGGACTATTTATGCTCTACGGCAAGCAGTTTATGGTATTCAAGAACGCAATCGTTTTGAAGGACACAGCAACAAAGTTAATGATGTGTGTTTTAGTCCTGATGGTCAAATGATTGCTTCTGTTAGTGCTGACCATACACTAAAATTTTGGAAACTTGATGGTACAATGCTGCAAACTTTTCCACACAGCGATTGGGTTTATGGCGTAAGTTTTAGTCCGCAAGGTAGGATGGTTGTCTCAGCGTGTGCTGACTGTACGCTAAAACTCTGGCGACTTGACGGTACATTACTGCAAATCTTTAAGGGACATACAAACATGGTCAATAAAGTTTGCTTTAGCCCCGACGGTCAGATAATTGCCTCAGCCAGTGATGATAAAACAGTAAAACTCTGGAGCCTTGACGGTAAAGTTATACAAACACTTCAACACAGTGATATGGCTTACGGAGTGAGTTACAGTCCCGACGGTCAAATGCTAGTCTCAGCAAGTCTTGACCAGATGGTGAGACTCTGGCAAATCGATGGTACGCTATTGCACGCCTTGGAGGGGCATAAGGAAAGTGTCAACAGAGTAAGTTTCAGTCCTGACGGTCAGATCGTTGCGTCAGCTAGTGATGACCATACAGTAAAAATTTGGCGGATTGATGGCACACTATTGCAAACTTTTTCTGGGCATACAAATGTAGTTAATGCCGTAACTTTTAGTCCTGATAGCAAGACGATTGTCTCAGCTAGTTCTGATAAAACAGTCAAACTCTGGCGTGTCGATGGTACGCTACTACAAACCTTTGAGGGACATAGCGACAAAATCTATGGTGTAAGCTTCTCTCCTGATGGCAAGACAATTGCCTCTGCCAGTGATGACAAAACGGTAAGACTTTGGCAGATCGATAATACAATCATTTCTGGACATACTGAAAAGGTCTGGAGTGTAAGTTTCAGTCCTGACGGGCAGACACTTGCTTCTGGTAGTTGGGATAGAACAGTAAGACTGTGGCGAATTGATGGCACACCCTTCCGAGTTTTCCGCAGGCATAGCGATAGAGTATTTAGTATCACTTTCAGCCCTGATGGCAAGACAATCGCTTCGGCAAGTGATGATACAACGGTGAAATTGTGGAGCCTTGATGGTACTGAACTGCAAACTTTTCGAGGTCATGCCAATAGAGTATATGGAGTAAGTTTCAGTCCCGACAGTCAGAAGATTGTCACCTCTAGTCACGATACAACGGTAAAACTTTGGCGAATAAACGGCGAACTTCTACACACTTTTGAGGGACACAGCAATTGGGTATATGGAGTAAGTTTCAGTCCTAATGGTCAGATAATTGCTTCTGCTAGCCATGATAAAACGGTGAAACTTTGGCGCATTGATGGTACGCATCTAAAAACTTTTGTAGAGCATAGCGATCGGGTTTGGAGTGTTAGTTTTAGTCCCGATGGTCAGATGATTGCCTCCGCTAGTTTTGACGCAACAGTGAAACTCTGGCGCTTAGATGGTACACTGCTGCAAACTTTCCAACATAGCGATGTTGTCAATAAGGTAAGTTTCAGCCCCAATGGTCAGATAATTGCTTCAGCCAGTAATGACAAAACAGTGAAACTCTGGAGTTTAGATGGTACACTGCTGCAAAGCTTTCAGGGTCATACTGATAGAGTTTTGGGTGTAAATTTTAGTTCTGATGGTCAAACAATTGTATCCTGCGGTGAAGACAAAACAGTGAGACTTTGGCGGCTTGATGGTACGGAAGTAATTGTGGCTCTTGATGCTCAACTGAATAATTTATTAGGGCGGGGTTGTAATTGGCTCCGTGACTACCTAAAGACTAATCCTAATGTTAGTGAAAGTGATAATTTGTGCTTTAATGAACTAACTTAAAAAATACCTTATATATTTGCGTAAAAGTGGTTTAAAAGATATACTTCCTGGTGAATCTCTGACAATTCATTTGGGTTCTTTCTCTGTAGACAGCGAACGGCAAGAAGAACTTTCGGATCTGTACCGACAGGTAAAATCTACCGAACTTCGCTATTTAATTATGGCAGAAAGGTCGAGAGTCCGCGAGTTGAGGAATTTAGGAATTCGCAAACCCAAATATTTACGCCTCTACTGTACTTATACGGTAGACCCCGGCAGTGCTGGCGCATCGGACGCCATAGAAAAAGTGCTGGTTCGCCTTGAAAAAGGGTGGAAAAGATTTGTAGGCGAATACGACGAAGCTAGATTCAATCAAGTGGATGGGATTCTGAATTCGGCTTATACTGATGGCTTTCAAATATGGGAAGCATTGCTATCAAATAAAATGGGATTGACCGTCAGGGCCATGACGGCTGCTGAAATGTGGCAGCAGCTTTGGGAATATTTTAACGAAACCCAGATTAGGGAAATTCCGCAGCTTTTGGTACTCGACGAATCCGGTCTGAGAGAGGAAGTCAGTAGCGAGTGGAATCCGGTGACAGTTCTTATGGAATCGGATTTCAGCATCCCGGTAGCAGACCGCAAATGGGTTCATGTAAAGGGTAAGTATGTGGGGGTTTTAACTTTTTTGGAAAAGCCGGGAGGTTGGGGCGATAAATACAAGCAAATGCTTTATTTATGGCAAGTAATTTCGAGAGAAGCAATTGCGGATACGGAAATTGTTTGTGAGGTAGCGCGGGCAAATCAAGACATAGTAAAAACCCAAATGCAGCGAGTGGCAAAGCAAGCGATTACCGCCGCCGAAATATCAACAGACCACCATTCTGTAGATGTCATGGCTGCTATTAATTTAAAGCGTTCGGTGGCGGCGCAAGAATCGATTTATGAAGGTGACGTGCCGCTGTATGTGGGAGTAGCATTTTTGCTGCACCGCAGCACTACATCTAAACTTGATGATGCCTGCCGCTTTTTTCAGTCCCTGTTCGTTTCCCCAGCGTGGGTAGCGCGAGAGGGCGAATATCCCTGGAAAATATGGCTTCAATGTTTGCCCGTAACCTGGGACAACCTGATGGCAGTTCCGTTCAACCGCAGGAAGCTGTATTTGTCGGGAGAAGCGCCGGGGCTGTTGCCTTTGGTGCGTACCAAGCCGGGGGATGCTAAGGGCTTTGAATTGATTTCCGACGACGGGGGTACGCCGGTTCGCGTCGATTTGTACTACCAACATAAAAATTTGGGATTGTTTGGCGCTACGAGATCCGGCAAATCCTTGTTGGCTGGGAACGTCGTTACCTACGGCCTTGCAGCCGGTTTGCCTGTAGTAATTTTGGATTATCCCAAACCTGATGGTACCAGCACCTTCAGCGATTACGCGAAGTTTTTGAAGCATGAAGCTGCTTATTTTGACATCACGACGGAAGCGAATAATATCTTTGAAATCCCCAACCTGAAAGGGCTGCCCTCAAGCCTGCAAAAAGAAAGGATGGACGACTACATTGACTTTTTGCTGTCGGCACTGTTGTCGATGGTAGTCGGGAGTAGGCGAGGAGAATCGACAGATGCTGCATTTTCCGACATGGTGCGATCGATCTTGGGACTGGCCCTCAAAGCATTTTTTGCCGATGTTTTGATTCGCGATCGCTACGCAGCGGCTTACAAAGCCGGTTTGGGTACGCAGGATTGGCAAGCAATGCCGACTCTCGCTGATTTTATCGGATATTGTTCCCACGAACGCCTCCGTATGGATTCTATCGCCGGGGATTCCAAAGGGGCGATCGAGCGCATCAAACTTCGCCTGCGGTTTTGGGTGGAATCTCGCGTTGGTAAAGCGCTAGCAGCCCCGTCTACGTTCAAGAATGACGCTCAACTGCTGGTATTCGCACTGCGGGGGCTTTCCAACGATGAAGATGCGGCGCAGATGGCACTTTCGGCTTATTCTGCCGCCCTGCGCCGCGCTTTAGCCTCAGAGGCTTCTATCTTTTTTATTGATGAAGCTCCCGTACTCTTTGAATTTGACGCGATTTCTAATCTAATTGGCAGGCTTTGTGCTAATGGAGCTAAATCAGGAATTCGCGTCATTTTATCAGCACAAGACCCCGATACTATTGCTAAATCTCCAGCGTCCGCGAAGATATTTCAGAATCTCAGCACCAGATTAGTCGGCAGAATTCAACCCGCAGCCGTTGATAGTTTTGCGACTATTTTGAAATATCCCAGAGAAGTAATTGGTCGGAATGCAGCAGAGAGTTTCTTTCCTAAAAGAACGGGGATGTATTCGCAGTGGCTGATTGATGATGGCGGCACCTTTACTTTTGCCAGATTTTACCCAAGCTTACCGCTGCTGGCGATTACGGCTAACAATCCCGACGAACAGAAAGCGCGGCAGGAAGCATTTACCCGACAGCCTGACAAAATACGGGCAATTACAGAACTGGCGCAAATCCTTGCTGCTAATTAATGTTGTTTTAAATTTGTCAAAACCCAACAGCCAACAACTAACAACTAACAACCAACATCCAAAACTCAAAACCCAAAACCCAAAACCCAAAACTCAAAACCCAACAACCAACATCCAATAGCCAACATCTCAACCATCAACCATCAACCATCAACCATCAACCATCAACCATCAACCATCAACCATCGACTGTCAACCATCAACCATCAACCATCAACCATCAACCAT